>JAYVME010000450.1:0-16428 GCA_043759115.1 Betaproteobacteria bacterium
GGCAGCGACGAGACCATCAAACAGGCGGTCATGGCGGGCATGGGTATCGGCTTTTTGTCGTCCCACACCGTGCAGATCGAGCTGCAAGCGAGGCGCCTGGTCATGCTCGACGTCGTCGGCTTTCCGATCGTGCGCAACTGGTACATCGTGCATCGCACCGACAAGCGCCTGTCGCCGGTGGCGCGCGCATTCAAGGAATTCCTGCTCGGCGAGACTGCCGGTCTGCCGCAGGGTGGGCCGGGCGCGCGCCGGCGCGCCCGGCGTTAGGACGCGTTCACTCTTCGTTACGGCGTGTCAACTTGATGCCGAGCTGCTTCAGCTTGCGGTAGAGATGCGTACGTTCGAGCCCGACTCTATCGGCAACACGGCTCATATTGCCGCCTTCCTTCGCGATGTGATGTTCAAAATACACACGCTCGAATGCATCCCGTGCTTCCCGCAACGGCAGGTCGAGCGGCAGGTCGAATGGCAGGCCGGCTGGCGCCGCCAAGGGTGTGCCAAACGACGGCACCGCCTGGTTCACGTCGTTGACACCGATTTCCTCGCCGGAAACGGTCAGCGCGAGCGTACGCACAACGCTTTCCAGCTGATTTAAATTGCCCGGCCAGTCGTAATTGCGCAGCGCATTGAGTGCGGCGGTGCTGAAATGCCTCGGCGCGACCTCCTTCGCCTCGATGCTGCGCAACAGGAATAAATTGGCGAGGTCGGGAATATCCTCGCGATGCTGGCGCAAGCTCGGCACGTTCACGCTAACCGCCGAGATCACCCCGTACAGCTTGGAGTCGAATCCGCCTTGCGCCACCAGTTCGGGCAACGAACGCGACGTCGCGCAAATCAGCCGGGTGTTGTATTTTTCAAGCTTGCCCATAATTAGCAGCAACCCTTTCTGTTCGGTCCGGTTAAGGTCGCCAACCTCCGGCAGGAACAAAGTACCCTCGCGTGCCTGATTCAGGAGGTCCAGCGGCGCGTCTGCGAGCACCCCCAGATTGTCCGGCTCGATCCATGGCGCATTCGATTTTCCGGGGAGCGGGTTGGGCTGATGCACGAATCTCGCGCACAATTCCGCACCGCTGCCCGGCTCGGCGATCATCAGGAGGGGCGATTTGAGGTTGCCGAGGCGTTCGAGGCGCTGCTTGAGTTCCGTCACGATGGGCGCGCGGCCCAGCGTCGCGAGCATCAGCGTCGGTCTCACCTGCTGCTCGCCGCGCTTCAACGCGCGGCTGACGGTCGCCAACAGTTTTTGCAAGGCGATCGGTTTTTCGAGGAAATCGAAGGCGCCGATGCGCGTAGCCTCGACCGCCGTATCGATAGTGCCATGGCCTGACATCATGACCACCGGCATGGTTAACAGGCCTGAACTCGCCCACTCTTTCAGGAGTGTAATGCCGTCGGTATCCGGCATCCAGATATCGAGCAATACCAGGTCGGGACGGCCCTGCGCGCGCTGCGCGCGGGCCTGGCCCGCGTTTTCCGCGAGGCGCACCTGATAGCCTTCGTCGCGCAGAATCTCCGACAGGAGTTCGCGAATTCCGACTTCGTCATCGACCACTAGTATTTGCTGCATAGCTCCGTTCCAGCTCAGTTTCGTTTTAAGCGCGGACAACGGCTTTGACCGCGGCGGAGTGCACCGCCGCGGCCGGAAATTTAAGCGTAATCCGTGCGCCATGCGGTACGGTGTTCGCGATTTCCACGCTGCCGCCATGCTCTTCAATGATTTTCTTTACGATAACCAGACCAAGGCCGGTGCCCTTCGGCTTGGTCGTGACATACGGCTCGAATGCGCGCTGCATGAGTTGCTCGGGAAAACCGCTGCCATTGTCGGAGATCGACAGGCACGCGCCGCCTGCCAGCACTTCGGAGCGCACCACAATGCGCGGGTTCGCCGTTTCAACAAGCGCGTCTTCGGCATTCTGCAATAGGTTATGGATGACTTGCCGCAACTGGGCGGGATCGCCAACGATGCGCGGCAGATCCGGTGCGAGTTCAACCTGCAGCCACCCGGCGAGTGACTCGTAAAGCGTCAGAACTTCGCGGAGCAGTGCGTTAATGTCGACGTCCTGCCGTGTCGGTTCGGGCATCCGCGCATATTGGCGAAATGCATCGACCATGTCTTTCAGGGCGCTTACCTGATTGACGATGGTTTGCGTCGACCGCTTTAACATGTCCGCTTCAGCGGGACCGAGTTTGTCCGCCAGCTTGTGCTGCAGGCGTTCGGCTGAAAGTTGTATGGGCGTCAGGGGATTCTTGATTTCGTGCGCGAGACGCCGCGCGACTTCGGTCCACGCCGCATCGCGCTGCGCCTGCAGGACGTGGGTGATATCGTCGAACACGACGACATAACCGGTTCCGCTGCCGGCGGGCAGCCGCGTGCCGCGCAGCAACAGCATTTGATTGCCGCCCTTGCCCGTGCGCTCGATTTGCTTCGCCCATTCGGTCCCCGCGTCCGCGCGAAAGGCGGCGGCAACGTCGGTGGCAAGTTCGGCCAGCGCCGGAACGCGCTCATGCCAGCGCGCGAGTTCGAGCCCGGCGAGCCGGGCAAAATCGGCGTCGAGGATCGCGGACGCGCTATGGTTGAAAGAACGCAGCCGCAACGATTCGTCGAAGGCGAGCACACCCGCAGAAAGATTGGCCAGAATGCTTTGCACATAGGTGTGCGCGTCGGCGAGTTGCGCCTGGTTGCGCTCGGCGGTGGCGCGCGCCTCGCCCAGTTGTTGGCGCATCGTATTGAACGACTGCGTCAACACCCCGAGTTCGTCGCTGCTCGCCACGGTTTCGCGCTGGCTGAAGTCCCCCTGCGCCACGGCGCGCGTGCCTTCGACCAGAAAACTCAATGGCGCCGATAACCGCTCGCTCAACACGAACGCCAATGACAACGCCGTCAGCAGCGCCAGCAGCAGCGTTAGCGTCAGTGTTAATCCGTAAAGACGCTTCAAGCCCTGTCGCGCCAGCAGCAGTTCCTGGTATTCGCGCTGGCCGGTTTGCACGATCTCGGCGTCGAGCGCGAGCTGGTGCGGCACCCGCTGCAAAAGTTGCAGCACGCGTATCTCGTCCGCGAGGCTGATGGTGTTTACCGGTATCAGCACGCGCAGGTAAAGGCCCTTGTCAGGGATTGCCTCGATGGCGCTATAGACCTGCTGCTGCCGCAGCTGGCGCAATACCGCGGGACCGGGCAAATCGGGCATCAGCCCGGCGCGCTCGCTGCCGGAGTAGACGATGATTTTGCCGCGCGGCGTAAAGAGCGTTGCCTCCTGCACGCCGGCCTGCTCACGCAGCGTGTTTAATGCAGCAACGTGCTCGACGGCCGGCCGCACCGCGAGGGAGGCGGCCATGGCGTCGGCTTTTTTGATCAGGTCCTTGAGCAAGTTGTCGAGCGTGGTGCGACCGAGATTGAGCCCGCCTTCGAGCGCCTTTTCGACGCGCACGTCAAACCACGATTCGATACTGCGCGCGACGAATTGCACCGACACGCCGTAGACCAGCACGCCCGGCAACACCGCAACCAACGCAAACAACATCACCAGCCGCAACGTGAGTTTGGCGCCGAACACCCCGGCTTTGAGTTTCTGCCGCAACGCGTAGAGCTGATAACCCAGCAGCGCGGCAAGACATACCGCTAGACCGCCATTCAATGCCAGCAACAGCGGATAATGCTGGGCAAACAGCGCCGTATTGGCACTCGCGGTTGCGAGCAGATAGAGCGTCACCGCGCCCACCACGGCGCACACGATCAGCAGATACTTGACCGCACCGCTGGTAAGCGCCAGGCGCATGCCGGACATGCCGAGCATCATGGCGTCACGCTCCAACGGTGCCACTCGGAACCGAAATTCCAGTCGCGCGAGGCCAGCGCGTTGAGCTGAAACGGTTTGGGCAACTGCGAAACATCAAGCCGCATGCGCACGCCTGCGGTATAGGTCACTCCTTTGGTAAGCGTGCCGAGCTCGAGCACCTGGCGTCGCCGCACGCGCGACAGAAAATCAAGCGCTTCAGACATCGAGCCGAAATTCTGAAATAAAGAACCCACGCCGAGCCTGTACTGTCGCGTCAGCGCGTTATAGGCCAAGCGGTACTGCTGTTGCGTGTTCAGTACCTTCTCGTTCAACCAGTACCAGCGCGGCCGGATAACCTCGAACTCCAGCAGAAAATACAGCGGAACGCCCTTGTTAAGCGCGTCCTCCAGCGTTGGGTTGAGCGCGATTTCGAAGTCGGCTTCGAGAAAGTAGCCTTCCTCGCCGGTGACCAGCGCCGCGTTGCGCACGTCGATACCTTCCGCAAGCGCGGCCGCGGAAACCAGGAGCGAAAGCGCGCACCCGGCCAGCGCGCAGAGGCGGCTATATTTTTTTAAGCAGCGCGTAAAAAAAGCCGTCATGCTTGCTATCCGGCAGCAACTGTCCTTCCGGTATTCCGTCCAACGTTTTCACTCCGCATAACGGCAGCAATTCGGCCTCGGGGTGCCGCGCCAGAAAATCGGCGATCTGCAGTGAGTTCTCTTCCTGGAAAATCGAACACGTTGTATACAGCAATTTACCACCACTGGCCAGCAATCGCCAAAGACCCTCAAGCATGTGCTTTTGCTGCGTCGCGAACTGCGCAACGTCGCTCGCTCGCCGCAACCATTTGATGTCCGGATGACGGCGCACAACTCCCGATGCACTGCACGGCACGTCGGCAAGTATGCGCTCAAACGGCCGGCCATCCCACCACGCGGCAATATCGTTGGCGTCGGCAACCAGCAATCCGGCGTCCAACCCGAGCCGCTGCAGATTTTGCCGCACGCGCTCAAGGCGCGCGGCATCACTGTCGAACGCAGTCAACTCGAGATCGGCGATCTCCAACAGGTGGGTGGTTTTTCCGCCCGGCGCGGCGCACGCATCCAGCACGCGCATGCCCGGCTGCGCATCAAGCAGCGGCGCCGCCCTTTGCGCGGCCGCGTCCTGAACCGACACCAGTCCGTCGGCAAAACCCGGCAGGCGCTCGACTGGCAGCGCACGCACGAGCGTAACGCCGTCGGTGCCGACCGCGGTTGCGTCGATATCATGTTGGGCGAGTAACGTGACGTAATCGTCACGTGCCATACGCCGCCGATTGACGCGCAGCGTCAGCGGCGGGTGCAGGTTTCCCGCGTCGAGCACGGCCGCGAAATGGCGGGGATACTGGTTACGCAGTTTGTCGACCCACCACTGCGGATAGGCGTAACGTCCGGTGTCGGTGCCCGCCGCCGCCGCGAGCAATGCTACGCGCCGGCGCAGGAAGTTGCGTAATACGGCGTTGATCAGTCCGGCGGCCCGAGGCTGCCCGAGGCGCGCCGCACAGCGCACCGCGTGATCGACAATGGCATAAGGTGCGGCGCGCGTGTACTGCAACTGATACAACCCGATCAGCAACAACCAGCGCAGCGTGTCGTCGCGCAGCGGTTTAGCGAGTAACTGTTTGAGGACCGCGTCGAGTTGAAGACCGAAACGCAGCGTGCCGTAGCTTAAATCCGTGATTGCCGAGCGCTGCTGCGCGGTGAGTTGCGGGTGACGCGGCCACAGTGCCGCAAGCAGGACATTAAGATTGCGTCCAGCGGCAACCGAGGCGACGGTTGCGCAGGCAAGCCGCTGGGTGTCGAGCACGGTTTATCGCGCGCTGCAGGTCAGTGTGCCAGCGCCAAGAAGCGCGCGATACGCTCCTGGATCGCGGGGTGGGTGCTGAACAACCCGGCGATACCGCCACCCGCGAGAGGATTGATGATCATCATCTGCGCGGTTTCCGGGTGTCGTTCGGCGGGCGCCATCAACAATGATGTTTTCAACCAGTTACCGAGCATGGGCGTTCCTTGTCAGTTGATAAGTTACCGCGCCATTAAGATAGGCATGGCGCGCAAAAGTTCAAGCCCCTAGACGCGAGCCGGGGACCACTCCCGAGCCGGCGAGAAACGGGGCAACTGCAAGCCGCTTCGCGCCGGCTTTCTGCAATTCGGTGATCCTGACTGCGCCGCGACCCGTGCCCACCACCAAACCGTGGGCGTCCGCACTGACGATGGTGCCCGGCGCATAGTCGGCCAGGGTTATGGATTCGGCACGCCACAGCTTGAGATCGCTTCCGTTCCAAGTTGTCGTCGCACCGGGCGCCGGGTTGAACGCCCGGATCTGGCGACAAATGTCGACCGCGCTGCGCGACCAGTCAATAATCGCTTCGCGCTTGGATATCTTTTCGGCATACGTTGCGGCAGTTGCATCCTGCGCATGTGGCGGCGGGAATTCACGCAGCACGCTGATCAGGCAGCGTGCGCCGAGGGGTGCAAGCTTATCGTGGAGTGTTTGCGCAGTGTCATCGTTTCCTATCGCAATTCTTTCCTGCAACAAAATCGCGCCGGTATCGAGACCCGCGTCCATTTGCATGATCGTGATGCCGGTCTCGCTGTCGCCGGCGAGCACAGCGCGCTGTATCGGCGCGGCGCCCCGCCAGCGCGGCAGCAAAGACGCGTGAATATTCAGACCGCCGCCGCGCGGTATGGCGAGTAGCGTCGCCGGCAGGATCAAGCCATAGGCCGCAACTACCATGAACTCGGCGCCAATAGCGCGCAATCGGGTTTGAATTTCCGCTTCCTTCAGGCTTGCCGGTTGCGCCACCGACAAGTGGTGGGCGAGTGCTTGCGCTTTGACCGCACTTGGCCGCATGCGCATGCCGCGACCGGCCGGGCGGTCTGGTTGAGTCAGCACCAGCGCAACGTCGAAGCCGGCCGATACTAAAGCATCAAGCGCGACCGCGGCGAATTGCGGGGTGCCGGCAAAAATCAGCTTCATCGCTGGTTACTACATTCAGACGGCGCGGCGAGTGGCGGCTTCGAGACGGCGCGGGTCAGCCCGGCGAAATGTGCGCCGCGGACGATTACATCACCTGTCGCTGTTGTTTTTTTAGTTTGGCGAGAATACGTTGCTGTTTGAGCCGCGACAAATAATCAACGAATACCTTGCCCTCAAGATGATCCATTTCATGCTGAATGCAGACCGCAAGCAAGCCGTCAGCGTCAAGCGCGAAGCGGCGGCCCCGAGCGTCGCGCGCGCGCACGGTGATGCGTTCGGCGCGCGCCACCTTTTCAAAAACGCCAGGCACCGACAAACAACCTTCTTCGCATACTGCGGCGCCGCTGCGCTTGACGATTTCCGGGTTTATAAATACCTGTAATTGGTCATGGGTTTCCGAGATATCGATAACGATCGCGCGACGATGATCGTCGACCTGGGTTGCTGCCAGACCCACCCCTGGCGCGGCATACATCGTATCCGCCATGTTTCTGATTAATCTCCGGATTTCGTCATCCACTCCGTGGATCGGCACGGCTACCCTATAAAGCCTGGGATCGGGGTATTGGAGGATGGGCAACAAAGCCATAAGTCTTGCTAATTTAATTAATTAGGGGCACAATTTAATCTAATATGTGACACTCTCGGCCGGTTTAGGACGTAACGCCTGACCGAGCCCTGCAACCAGGATGGGGGCGCGATGAACAAGTTCATTATATCGCTGAGTATATTATGTAGTTGGGCTGTAGCGGCGCCCGCCGCCACTACTGTTGACCTCGCAGATGGTGCACCGGAACGCTACGTCGTCGTCCAGGGCGACACGTTGTGGGCCATAGCCAAGCGTTTCTTAAAAGATCCGTGGAAATGGAACGATCTGTGGAAAAGCAACCAGGACCAGATTCGCAATCCTAACCGGATATATCCGGGTGACATCCTTGTGCTCGACAGATCTGCCGAGGAAATGCGACTGAAGCTGTTACGCACCGAAACGGTCAAGCTATCGCCGCAAGTAAGCGCCGCGCCCATCGCGCCGGTGGCGGTGCCAACCATACCCACCGCCGATATCGAACCGTTTCTCACCAAACCGCTGGTGATTGGGCAAAATCAGCTCGCTAACGGACCACGCATCGTTCGCACCCAGGAAAGCCGGGTGGCGATCGGCGCGGGTGACATCGCATACGCGCAAGGGGTTACCAAGGAAAAAGGTCTTTATTGGCAGATATTCAGACCCGGCTCCCAACTGGTTGATCCGGTCAGCAAAGAAACCCTGGGCTACGAAGCCGTCTACCTCGGCGAGGCCAAAGTTAACAAGCTTGGCGATATAAGCACGCTTGAAATAGTCAGCTCCCCGCAGGAAATCTATGCCGGCGATTACTTGCAACCTTCGCCGCGCGAAATCACGTTTGACGGTTATGCGCCGCACGCGCCGGGCAAAAAAATTGATGCGCGCGTTATAGCGCTCTACAACCAGCTGTACGAAACCGGTCCCAATGCGGTGATCACTCTCAATAAAGGCGCACGCGACGGGCTGGAACCCGGCCACGTGCTCGCGATATTTCGCAACCTCAATGCACCGACTTTCACGTTGCGTGAAAGTTCGCTGTACGGCCGTACCGGCTTCATCTACGACGAAAAAAATCCGAATACCCGTTACGAAAACGAACCCCGGGGGGATCGCAACTCTCCAGTCTATGGCCGCATCGGACCCATGGGCTCAGAATTCAAGAATGACAAGGCAAACATTCCCGTGGTGGCGTTGCCCGAGGAACGTTACGGTCTGCTAATGGTATTCCGTGTATTCGATAACGCATCTTATGCGCTTGTGATGAATGCCTCCCGACCGGTTAATATCCTCGACTTCGCGACCAATCCTTAGTCGCTTGTAGTTCAAAAGCGCGTTTTTACTGTCGATCGCCGTTTCGCGGCACACCAGCCACATTCTCCGCGTGCCAACGACCGCTACCGATGAAACAGCATACTGGCTGCGTTTAGTCCTGATTCCGGGGTTGGGCCACGTCGCGCTGCGCAAGCTGCTTGCTGCGTTGGGACCGCCCGACCGGGTGCTTGCCGCACGTCACACGGAGCTGCGTAACTTCGTTTCGGCGGACGTTGCGTCGCTTATTTCTGCGGGCGGCAATGCGGATGCCGCGCAGCACGCGCTCGCGTGGCTGACCGAGCCGGCTAACCACGTGGTAACGCTCGGCGATGCGAACTATCCACGATTACTGTTACAAACGGCGGATCCCCCGCCATTACTTTACGTCAAGGGACGGCTGGACCTCCTGAACCGGCCGGCGCTCGCAATCGTTGGCAGTCGCAACGCGACCACGCAAGGCACCAACAACGCGGCAGACTTCGCGCGTGCGCTAAGCGAGGCCGGTATCACGATAGTCAGCGGGCTCGCGCTGGGTATCGACGCCGCCGCCCATCGCGGGGGACTTGCGGGACCCGGGAGCAGCCTCGCGGTCGTCGGCACGGGGCTGGACGTGGTTTACCCCGCACGCAACAAGGCGCTGGCCCACGAACTTGCCGAACGCGGGGCGCTGGTGTCGGAGTTTCCACTCGGAACACCGCCGCTTGGCAACAATTTTCCGCGCCGCAATCGCCTGATCAGCGGCATGAGCTTGGGTTGCCTGGTGGTCGAAGCGGCGTTGCAAAGCGGCTCGCTGATCACCGCGCGTTTTGCCAATGAACAAGGGCGCGAGGTATTTGCATTGCCGGGATCCATACACTCGCCGCTGGCCAAGGGCTGTCACGCGCTGATCAAGCAAGGTGCAAAGCTGGTCGACGACGCCAACGATATTCTCGAGGAACTCCAACTTCCCGCGGTTCAATCGGCGGCGCTGCCGACACCCGAACTGGACCCGGATGCGGTGCGCTTATTGGACGCGCTTGGTTATGAGCCGTGCGGTCTGGACACACTATGCAGGCGCACCGGCCTCGGCGTGGATACGGTTACTGCGACGCTCTTGAAGCTGGAGCTGCAAAGACTGGTCGAAAATCTGCCCGGCGGGCAGCATCAGCGCACGCGCTGAGCGTGTATTGCGTCGCCAGGACGCATTATATTTCACGCTTCACCCTCATCGCGCGCTTGCGTAGTCGGATTTTTGTTCTTATCATCGTGCGCTCGTTTGCTCGCAGCCGCGTGCCGTGACTTTTAGCACAAACCACTAATGGCCAAGAAAACAACCACTACGAAGAAGTCCGCCGACAAAAGCGTCGCCGCCCCGCACGGCAAAAAGCTCATCATCGCGGAAAAGCCGTCGGTCGCGAACGACATCGCACGCGTGTTGGGCGGCTTCACCCGGCACGGCGACTATTTCGAAAGCGACGATTACGTGCTGTCATCGGCAGTTGGCCATTTGCTGACTATCGTTCCGCCCGAGGGCGTCGAGGTTAAGCGCGGTAAGTGGTCTCTGGCGAATCTGCCGGTGATTCCGCCGCATTTCGATCTGCTGCCGATCGAAAGATCGGAGGAGCGCCTCAAGGTGCTCACCCGATTGATCAAACTCAAGAACGTGTCCGCGCTGCTCAACGCATGCGACGCCGGCCGCGAGGGTGAGTTGATTTTCCGTTACATCGTGAACCATGCCAAATCCACGAAGCCGATCGAGCGTCTGTGGCTGCAATCGATGACGCCGGCATCGATTCGCGCTGGCTTCGCGCAATTGCGCAGCGACAAGGAGATGCTGCCGCTGGCCGATGCCGCAATCTGCCGCTCGGAAGCTGACTGGCTGGTTGGTATCAACGCCACGCGCGCGATGACCGCCTTCAATTCCAAGTCCGGCGGATTTCACCTGACGACCGTCGGGCGTGTGCAGACGCCAACGCTCGCAATCCTGGTCGAGCGCGAGGAGAAGATCAAGAAATTCGTATCGCGCGATTACTTTGAGGTGCACGCAACTTTCGGCTGCAAGGCAGGTGAATATGCGGGCCGCTGGTTCGACGAGAAATTCCGCAAAGATAAGAAGTCCGAAGACGGCGACATCAAAGCCGAGCGCCTGTGGGATCGTGCGCGCGCCGATGCGATTCGCGCCAAATGCGATGGCAAGAGCGGTGTCGTCGAAGAGGAAAGCAAACCCTCAACCCAACTCTCGCCGTTGTTGTACGACCTTACCAGCCTGCAACGCGACGGCAATGCTCGCTTCGGTTTCTCGGCGAAGACCACGCTGTCCATCGCGCAGGCGCTGTACGAAAAACATAAGGCGCTGACCTATCCGCGCACCGACTCGCGCGCACTGCCGGAAGACTATCTGCCCACCGTCACTGACGCGATGCAGGCACTCGACAAACCGTACCAGCCGTTTGTCAAAAAGGTCCTCGCCAACAAATGGGTGCGTCCGAACAAGCGGATTTTCAACAACGCCAAGATTTCTGACCACTTCGCGATAATTCCGACTTCCATTGCCCCCAAACATCTAAACGAAGCCGAGGCAAAGATTTACGATCTCGTTACCAAACGATTTCTCGCGGTTTTTTTCCCGGCTGCGGAATTCCAGATTACCACCCGCATCACGCGCGTGGCGAACGAACCGTTCAGGAGCGACGGCAAGATCATGGTGAACGCGGGGTGGCTCGAGATCTACGGCAAAGAAGCCGAGACCGACGACACCCCCGCTTTGGTGCCGGTCGCCGCCAAGGAATCGCCGCGCGCAACCGCGGTGACGGTCGCCGCGCTGCAAACCAAGCCTCCCGCGCGTTACTCGGAAGCCACGCTGCTATCCGCCATGGAAGGCGCGGGCAAGCTGATAGAAGATGAGGAGTTACGCGACGCGATGCGCGCCAAGGGCCTCGGTACGCCCGCCACGCGCGCAACGATCATCGAGGGGCTGATCTACGAAAGATATGTGCACCGCAACGGCCGTGAACTGCAGGCAACTGCCAAGGCGTTTTCGCTTATTACCCTGCTGCGCGGCCTGCGGATCGCGGAATTGAGTTCTCCCGAGTTGACCGGCGAGTGGGAATATAAGCTCGCCCAGATTGAGCAGGGCAAGTTGTCCCGCGTGAAGTTCATGCACGAGATCGCCGATATGGTCCGCCGCATGGTTAAGCATACGAAGGAACACGAAAGCGACACCGTGCCGGGGGACTTCTCGACGCTGACTACGCCATGCCCCAAATGTGGCGGGGTGGTGAAGGAAAATTACAAGAAATTTCAATGCCAGAAGTGCGACTTCGCGCTGTGGAAGATACTCGCGGGCCGCCAGCTTGAGCCGGCAGAGGTCGAGGAACTGATAATCAAAGGCAGCGTGGGACCACTGCAGGGCTTTCGCAGCCGCATGGGCAAACCGTTTATAGCGGTCATCAAACTGAGCCCTGAGTTCAAGACTGAATTCGATTTCGGTCAGAACGGCAATGACGCGGACGCCGAACCGGTCGATTTTTCCGGCCAAGAGGCGCTGGGTGCGTGTCCGAAATGCGGCGGCCGCGTATTCAGCCACGGCGTGGCCTATATTTGCGAGAAGGCGACGGGCCCCAACCGCAGTTGCGATTTTCGCTCGGGCAAGATCATTCTGCAGCGTCCGATCGAGACTGAGCAAATGCAAAAACTGCTCACCACCGGCAAGACCGATCTCCTGCACCGCTTCATTTCCAAGAAAGGCCGTCCGTTCTCGGCTTTCCTAGCGCGCGGTGAGGACGGAAAAGTAACGTTTGAATTTGCGCCGCGGGAACCCAAAGCCGCAAAAACCAAAACCCCCGCCAAATCGAAGAAAGCCGTCGCGACCTGATCAGACGTCGATCTCAGACGTCCAAATTGCGCACGCCAAGCGCGTTGGTTTCTATAAACGCACGGCGTGGCTCGACCAGGTCGCCCATCAGCGTGGTGAATATTTCGTCAGCGGATATCGCGTCTTCGATTTGCGCGCGCAACAACCGTCGTACTTTCGGATCCATGGTGGTTTCCCACAACTGCGAGGGGTTCATTTCGCCCAGGCCCTTGTAGCGCTGGATGCCCAGGCTTTTCCTGACCTCGTCGAGCAACCAGTTAAGAGCGCCCTTGATGTCATCGACGGCGTGCATATGCTCGCCCCGTTTGACGTACGCGCCTTCACCGAGCAACCCATGGAGCACGTGGGCCGTGGTCTTGATCTGCTCATAATCCCCGCTACGGATAAACGCTTCGTCGAGCGCCGTCTGGTGTAAATTGCCGTGTTGCGTGCGCTTGATCACGAGCAGATAGGCCTCGTTTTTCTCGTCATATCGGGGTTCGATCGTTATGTCCTGGGCGCCGAGCATCGCCGCCAACCGCTGTGCGCTTTGCGCAGCACTTTGTTCGTCGGCGAGACTGATCTCCGGATTTACCAGCAACGCCTGCAATACTGCCGGATCGATCAGCCTGCTCATGCGGTCGATAACCGCTTCGGCCAGAAAATATTGTTTCGCGACCTGCTCGAGCGTTTGTTTGCCAAGCGGGGCGGCATCCGCACCGGGAAACAGCTCCGCATCATCCAGGGCAAGCTTTAGCAGATGTTCCTTGAGTTCGTGCTCGTCCTTGATATAGCGCTCGCTCTTGCCATGCTTGACCTTGTACAGCGGCGGTTGCGCGATATAAATATGGCCGCGCTCGAATAATTCCGGCATCTGGCGGTAAAAAAAAGTGAGCAACAACGTTCTGATATGGGAGCCGTCGACGTCCGCATCGGTCATGATGATAATGCGGTGATAACGCAGTTTGTCGGCGTTATATTCATCCTTGCCGAACCCGCATCCCAGGACGTTTATTAAGGTCGTGATTTCCTGTGACGACAGCAATTTGTCAAAGCGTGCTTTTTCCACATTCAGTATTTTGCCTTTGAGCGGCAAAATCGCCTGGAACTTGCGATCCCGGCCTTGTTTGGCGGATCCTCCCGCCGAATCACCCTCGACGATATAAAGTTCGCATTGTGCGGGATCCTTTTCCTGGCAATCCGCCAGCTTGCCCGGCAAGCCCAGAGAATCGAGAATTCCTTTGCGGCGCGTCATCTCGCGCGCTTTGCGCGCGGCTTCGCGCGCACGCGCGGCGTCAATGATTTTCGACGTAATCATTTTGGCATCGTTAGGGCTTTCAAGCAGGAACTCATTCAACTTGGCTGCAATGATTTCCTGAACCACCGGCTGCACCTCGCTCGATACCAGCTTGTCCTTGGTTTGCGAGGAGAATTTCGGCTCCGGAACCTTAACTGACAGCACGCACGTCAAGCCCTCGCGCATGTCGTCGCCGGACGTTTCCACTTTTGCCCTCTTGGCCAATTCGTTTTGCTCGATAAAACCGTTCAACGTGCGAGTCATGGCGGCGCGTAACGCCGTGAGGTGGGTGCCGCCGTCGCGCTGGGGTATGTTGTTGGTAAAGCACTGGACCGATTCGGCGTACGAGTCGTTCCACTGCATCGCCACTTCAACAGTAATGCCTTCCTTCGAACCCTCGGCATAAAATATTTTCTGATGCAGGGGTGTCTTGCTGCGATTCATGTACTCGACAAATCCCTTTATGCCGCCGGTAAAGGAAAAATCCTCCTGCTTCCCCGATCGCTGGTCGATCAGGGAAATTTTTACGCCGTTGTTAAGAAATGACAGTTCGCGCAGCCGTTTGGCAAGAATATCGTGGTGATATTCAACGTGATTGAATGTCACCTTGCTCGCCAGGAAATGCACCTCGGTACCGCGTTTTTCGGTTTTACCGGTTTCTTTCAGGGGAGCGACGGGCTCACCATCGCGAAACTCCATTTGGTAGGTTTTCCCGTCGCGCCGGATCGTCAGGCGCAACCATTCTGACAACGCATTTACCACCGAAACGCCAACACCGTGGAGGCCGCCCGATATCTTGTAGGAGTTGTTGTCGAACTTCCCCCCGGCGTGTAGTTCGGTCATGACGATTTCCGCGGCGGAGCGGTGTTGCTCGTCGTCAGTCTTTACCTCGGTTGGTATACCGCGTCCGTTGTCCTGTACGCTGATTGAATTGTCGGGGTGTATCGTTATCGTGATGGTGTTGCAGTGCCCGGCCAAGGCCTCATCGATCGCGTTGTCGACGACCTCGAAGACCATGTGATGCAAACCCGTTCCGTCACTGGTGTCCCCGATATACATTCCGGGCCTTTTACGAACAGCTTCAAGACCTTTCAAGACTTTTATGCTGTCTGCATCGTAGTCATCGCCGTTTGTCGGCTGATTCTTGTCGGTCATGGTCGTCGCTTATAAAACATGCTATTTAAAATCTTCAAATCCGCATCGGCATTACAACGTATCTGAAATCAGGATCTTCGCTAATCGTAATCAACACACTGCTGTTGGCGTCGCCGAATGAGCAAGTCACCTTATCGCTGGCAAGATTCGCCAGAACATCCAGCAGGTAAGTAACGTTAAAACCAATATCGAGCGCTTCGCCCGAATAATCGATTTCGATTTCCTCAAAGGCTTCCTCTTGCTCCGTATTCGTGCATGAGATACGGAGCTGGCCATCCGTCAGCGTCCAGCGCACGCCGCGAAACGTCTCGTTTGAAAGTATGGCGACCCGCTGCAAAGCCTGCTGGAGAATACTCCGTTCGATCAAAAAATGCTTCTGATAGTTGGTCGGTATCACGCGGGTATAGTCAGGAAATTTCCCATCAACGACCTTGCTTATCAGGATTACGTCCTGCGTGTGAAATTTCACCTGGGTCGGGGAGAGTTCAACGCTGACGTCGTCATCGCTATCGTTAAGCAGTTTGATGAGTTCCTGGACCGCCTTGCGCGGCAAAATAACTTCCAGGGGATCTGCGGTTTTGGAGAGTTTCATGCTTGCGTAAGCCAGCCGGTGTCCGTCGGTGGCCACCACTTTGAGAGTATCGGCGTTAAGCACCAGTAGCATTCCGTTAAGGTAATAGCGGATGTCCTGCTGCGCCATTGCGTATTGCACGAGCAATAGTAGGGCTTTTAACGTTTTTTGAGGTATGGCTATTTTGGTGGTCGCGCTGGAAACCTGCGCTAACTTCGGAAAATCTTCCGCGGGCAGGGTCTGCAGGGTAAAACGGCTTTTGCCTGATTTCACGATTAAGCGATTGTTTTGCGCTTCGAGAACGATGTCGGCTTGTTCCGGCAACGCGCGCAGAATGTCCTGGAGTTTGCGCGCAGAGGCAGTTACGGCATATTTGTCGGCACCTTTATTCTGGTTATCGAAGCTTGTGGAAACCTGAATTTCAAGATCGGTCGCGAGCAATTGCAAACGGTCTTCGACTTGTTCGATCAGCACATTCGACAAAATCGGGAGGGTGTGACGTTTTTCCACGATGCCAGTTACGGCTTGCAGAGGTTTCAGCAGGTTATCCCGCTTGGTCTGTACTAGTTTCATAGTTTATTTATCCTAGTAGTAATAATAACAGTCGCTTATTTTGTGGATAAGTAGCTAAACGCAGGAGAGCAGCGACTTCACGGGCGTTTTCAAGATCAATAACCCGTGTGATTCCTTGTGGACAGTTTGTTGGTGATATTTGTAAAAGTGCCAAATACGAGCTTATGCACAAGTTGGGCATCGGTTATTAGCCGCGCAGAACCTTTAGCAGAGAATCAAAATCTCTGGTTATTTCTTGACTGGTCGTTTTAAGCGCTGCAATCTTGCGACAGGCGTGCAATACCGTCGTATGGTCGCGCCCTCCGAAAGCGTCGCCGATGTCCGGCAGACTCAGGT
>JAYVME010000451.1:0-7658 GCA_043759115.1 Betaproteobacteria bacterium
TCAACGATGCTGCCGCACGCGCCGGTTTTGGGGTCACGCGCCCCGTATACGACGCGCCCCATCCTTGCGTGCATGATGGCGCCGGCGCACATCACGCACGGCTCCAGTGTCACGTAGAGTTCACAGCCGGTGAGCCGGTAATTGCCGGTGCTCGCCGCCGCGTCCCGCAGGGCGACGACTTCGGCATGCGCCGTGGGATCACGACTTGAAATCGGCTGGTTGAACCCGCGACCGATGATCGCGCCATCCTTGACGACGACGGCGCCCACCGGAACCTCGCCGCGGGTTTCGGCTTCGGCGGCCAGCGCAAGCGCTGCGCGCATGTAGAGTTCGTCGGACATACGACTACGCGGTGAGGCGTCAGGAGTGAGGCGTGAGGGGTGACTCCTCAGGCCCTCACTCCTCACTCCTCACCCTTCTCTCCTCGCGCGCGCAGCGCTATTCCCACTCTATCGTCGCCGGCGGCTTGCTCGAAATATCGTAGACGACCCGGTTGATGCCGCGTACTTCGTTGATGATGCGGTTCGATACTTTCGACAACAAGCTGTACGGCAGCTCCGCCCACTGCGCGGTCATGAAGTCGGTGGTTTGCACGGCGCGCAACGCCACTACATTTTCGTAGGTCCGCCCGTCGCCCATGACGCCGACCGAACGCACCGGGAGAAACACCACAAACGCCTGCGCGGTTTTCTCGTACCAGCCGGCCGCGCGCAGTTCATCGATAAAAATGGCGTCCGCGCGTCGCAGCAGATCGGCGTATTCGGATTTGACTTCGCCGAGTATGCGCACACCCAGACCGGGCCCCGGAAAGGGGTGACGGAACACCATGTCGCGCGGCAGTCCAAGCGCCAATCCGAGGTCGCGCACTTCGTCCTTGAACAACTCGCGCAACGGCTCCAGCAGTTTGAGGTGCAGCGTCTCGGGCAGGCCGCCGACATTATGATGCGACTTAATGGTGTGCGCTTGGTTGGTTTTCGCGCCGGCCGATTCGATCACGTCCGGATAAATCGTTCCCTGCGCAAGCCATTTGACCTGCGGTAATTTAGCTGCTTCGCGCTGGAACACTTCGACAAATACGCGACCGATGATTTTGCGCTTTTGCTCCGGATCACTGACGCCGGCTAGTTCGTCCAGAAAATGCCGGTGGGCATCGACATGAATCACCTTGACGCCGAGACTGCGCGCGAATGTCTGCATGACCTGTGCGGCTTCATTCAGCCGCAACAGGCCGTTGTCGACGAACACGCAGGTCAGTTGTTTGCCGATTGCGCGGTGTATCAGCGCGGCTACGACCGCGGAGTCGACACCGCCCGACAAACCCAGCAATACCTCGTTGGTACCGACTGCAGAACGGATCCTGGCGATCGCCTCGTCCACATAACCCGGCATACTCCAGTCGCCAGCGAGACCGCAAACACCGCGTACAAAACGCTCGATGATGGCCTTGCCCTGCAGCGTGTGCGTAACCTCGGGATGAAACTGCACGGCATAAAAGTGACGTTTCTCATCGGCCATGCCCGCAATCGGGCAGCTCGCATTGCTGGCTATCACCTTGAAACCGGGCGGCAGCGCAGTCACCTTGTCGCCGTGGCTCATCCACACCTCGAGGAGCCCGTGCCCATCGTCGTTGATGCGATCCTGGATATCCGCAAGCAGCGCCGAGTGGCCCTGCGCGCGCACTTCGGCATAGCCAAACTCGCGCACTTTGCCGCTTTCGACCTTGCCGCCAAGTTGTTCGGCCATGGTCTGCATGCCGTAGCAGATGCCGAGCACCGGCACGCCGAGCTCGAATACTGATGCGGGCGCGCGCGGCGTGCCGCCTTCCCAGACCGACGAGGGCCCGCCCGAAAGAATGATCCCGCTCGGCGCGAACTCGCGAATGAAACTATCGGCAACGTCATACGGATGCAATTCGCAATAGACGCCGGCCTCGCGGACGCGACGCGCAATCAGTTGCGTATATTGCGCACCGAAATCGAGAATAAGAATTTTTTGATGCGACATACTAGGATTGGGGATCGAGGATCGAGGATTGCGAATAAGGGAAGCCCCAAGGTTTGAACTCAATCCTAATCCGCACGGTAATTCGGCGCTTCCTTGGTAATCTGCACATCGTGCACGTGAGACTCGCGGATACCGGCCTGTGTGATCTCGACGAATTCGGCCTTGGTCCGCAACTCCTCGATCGTGTTGCACCCCGTGTAACCCATGCTCGCGCGCAACCCGCCCATCAGTTGTTGCACCAGCGGCACCACACCGCCCTTGTACGGAACGCGCCCTTCGACGCCTTCCGGCACCAGCTTCTCGGTTGCTTCCTCGGCATCCTGGAAATAACGATCTGCCGCGCCCTGCTGCATCGCGCCGAGAGAGCCCATGCCGCGGTAGGATTTATACGAACGTCCCTGGTAGAGCTCCGTATCGCCCGGCGACTCTTCGGTGCCCGCAAACAACCCGCCTATCATCACGGAATGAGCACCGGCTGCCAGCGCCTTCGCAATGTCGCCGGAAAACCGGATACCGCCGTCCGCGATCAGTGGAATATTCGCCTTGGCGAGCGCTTTGGCAACGTTCTGCACTGCGGTAATCTGCGGCACGCCGACGCCCGCCACTATCCGCGTCGTGCAGATCGAGCCCGGCCCGATGCCGACTTTAACGGCGTCGGCGCCATTGTCGACCAACGCTTTGGCCGCATCGGCCGTCGCAATATTCCCGCCGATCACCTGCGCTTTGGGATAAGCCTTCTTCACCCATCTGACGCGGTCGAGCACGCCCTGCGCGTGACCATGCGCGGTATCAACGACGATCACATCAACACCCGCTTCAATCAGCGCCTCGGCCCGTTCCTCGGTGCCTTCACCAACGCCGATCGCTGCGCCGACGCGCAGCCTGCCCAGCTTGTCTTTGCACGCGTTCGGATGCTCGGTCGATTTCTGGATGTCCTTGACTGTGATCAGGCCGCGCAATTCGAAATTCTTGTTCACCACCAGCACGCGCTCTAGGCGGTGCCGGTGCATCAGCGTCATTGCCTCTTCACGCGTTGCGCCCTCGCGCACGGTGACCAGGCGCGAGCGCGGCGTCATGATGTTCTTCACCGGCTGGCCGAGGTTGGTTTCAAAACGCAGGTCGCGATTGGTGACGATGCCGACCACCCGGCCGCTCGCATCGACCACCGGCAATCCCGAAATCTTGTGCTGACTGGTCAGCACCAGCACGTCGCGCACCTTCATATTCTGCGTAATCGTAATCGGGTCCTTGACCACGCCGCTCTCGAAGCGCTTGACCTTGGCCACCTCGGCGGCCTGCGCGCGTGCCGTCATGTTCTTGTGTATCATGCCGATGCCGCCCTCCTGCGCGATTGCAATTGCCAGCCGGGATTCGGTCACCGTGTCCATGGCAGCAGACACCAGGGGAAGATTGAGAGTGATGGTGCGCGTGAGCCTGGTTTTCAGGCTGGCATCGCGGGGCAGGATCGTGGAGTGGGCGGGAATCAGCAGAACGTCGTCGAAAGTCAGGGCTTTTTGGACCACGCGCATCGGGTGTTCCCTCGCAAAACGGCATTATACGCAAACCGCAAACCGACGTAAACCGCCAAGTAGCCACGGACGTTATTGGAGAGGGCTCGTTGACGAGCCGCCGCAAAATCGCTACTTTGGCGATGCGTCAACGACGCCAACGCGCAGCACACAGGCCAAGCCGGCCACGACACTGAGGATGAAATCCGATGAAACAACTATTAACGGGCTGCGCGCTTTTGCTGGCAGCCGGCGCGGCAGCAGGACAAGTGATGGAATGCTTCGACGCCAAGGGCTCCAAGACCATCGCGCAATTTTGCCCATCGGGCACGGTCAAGGAAAATAAATTAATGAAGGGCGGCGCGGGCCCGGCTCCGGCCGCTGGTGCCGCCACCGCGGCGCCCGCCAAATCACTGGCCGAGCGCGATGCCGAGTTCAAGAAACGCGTAGTGGAACGCCAGGAGGCGGAAACCAAGGCGGCGAAAGAAAAATCCGATGCCAAGGATCTGGACCGCAATTGTCTGGATGCGCGCGCCCAGCTCCGCGGGTTACAGGACGGTCAGCGTATCTCACGCACCGATCCCAAGACCGGCGAGCGCATCGTGCTGGAAGACAAGGATCGTCCGGCCGAAATCGCCACGGCCCAACGATCGGTCGATCAATGGTGCAACAAAAAATAGCGGCTGCCGCTGTTTTCGCTTTATCGATTTGAATTGCCGCGGCGGCGCGCACGTGCGCGCCGTGTTTGTTTCGGGTCCGTGACAAGCGGCCGGTAGATCTCGATCCGGTCGTATTCGCGCAACACGGTGGCGGGCGCTGCGCGCCGCCCGAATATCCCGATCTCAAGAGAGCCGTTGGCAATTTCGGGATAACGCACCAATACGCAGGACTGCATTATTGCCTGCCCAATGGTGGTGCCGGCAGCTACCCGCAATGTCTCCGCCAACTGCTCGTGCGGCAGCGCGTAAACCAATTCAATCTCAAGCATGGTGGCTGGCGCGTCAGCCATAAACACTTTCTGCACGCTTGACGAATGCGTCGACCATGCTGTTTGCAATATAACTGAATACCGGCCCCACCAGCTTCTCCAATACACGGCTGGAGAACTCATAACGCAGACTCAGCTCGATTTTGCAGCCAGACCCGCCGAGTTCGGTAAACCGCCAGCTGCCCTCGAGCATCTTGAACGGTCCTTCAATCAGCTTGATATGCATCAGATGCGGTGCGGTCTTGGCGTTTTCGGTACTGAAACTCTGCCGTATGCCGCGGTAATTGATATGCAGGGTCGCTCGCGTAATCCGCGCGTCGCGAAAATTGCATACACTGCCGCCGCACCAGGGCAGGAACTCCGGGTAGTGCTCCACCGCGTCGACCAGCTCGAACATGCGCAGCGCAGAATGTGCGACCAGTACTGATTTCTCTACCTGAGCCATGATATGCCGAAAACGGTGATAAGCAGCACCGGTGAGCATCGGATACTTACTGCTACAATTCAAGCCTGACGATCACTATACCGCGCCATGAGCATCGCACAAAATAAAAAAGCTTTCCATGATTACTTCGTCGAACAAAAGTTCGAGGCGGGCGTCGCCCTGGAGGGTTGGGAGGTCAAATCGATTCGTGCGGGTCGCGTGCAACTCAAGGAAGCCTATGTCATTGTCCGTAACGGCGAGATCTACCTGATAGGCTGTCATATCAGCCCGTTGTCCACCGTATCAACCCACTTCCAGCCGGATCCGGTTCGCACGCGCAAGCTGCTGCTGCATGCCGAGGAAATCAATCGGCTGATCGGCAGCGTGGAACGCGCAGGATACACCCTGCTTCCGCTCGATATGCATTTCAAACGGGGGCGCATCAAGCTGGAAATAGGGCTCGCCAAAGGCAAGAAGCAGCACGACAAGCGCGCAGCTGAAAAAGAACGCGAATGGACGCGTGAAAAGCAGCGTGTATTGAAAATACGGTGACCGCACGCACGCGCCGGAGCGTGTGCAAGCGATCACCGAATAGATTTCCGCACTTCACCCATAATGTCTGCCGCCAGCCGCCGACTTCGATGCGCTCATAGCGCGTCAGACAAGAAATCGTCCAGGCATCTCCAGAATGTTACGATTGACTGAGGTAAAGCTGCCGCTCGATCACCCGGTGGCAGCGATCGAAAGCGGCATACTCGCGCGGCTTGACGTCGATGAAAATCAACTGGTCCGCTACTCCATTTTCCGGCGCGGTGTTGACGCGCGTAAACGATCGGCAATCGTGTTTATTTACACGCTGGATGTCGAGGTTCTGGATGAAACGGCGGTATTCGGGAGATTAAAAACTGATCGGCACGTCACCCAAACGCCGGATATGGGCTATCGTTTTGTCGCACGGGCACCGCAAAATTCCACCGCCCGTCCGGTGGTCATAGGCACCGGTCCATGCGGGCTGTTTGCCGGCCTGTTGCTCGCGCAGATGGGATTTCGCCCCATCATTCTCGAGCGCGGCAAAGCGGTGCGCGAGCGGACCAAAGACACTTTCGGGCTGTGGCGTAATTCCATCCTCAACCCCGAATCCAACGTGCAGTTCGGTGAAGGCGGCGCCGGCACATTTTCCGACGGCAAGCTCTATAGCCAAATCAGGGACCCACGCTTCCTGGGGCGCAAGGTGCTCATGGAATTCGTCAACGCTGGCGCGCCCGCGGAGATTCTATATGTCAGCAAGCCGCACATCGGCACGTTCCGGCTGGTCGGCATGGTCGAAAAAATGCGCGCGTCGATACACGAACTCGGCGGGGAAATCCGTTTTCAGTCCAGGGTCGAGGACATCGACATCAAAGCCGGAGAAGTAAGGGGCGTCGCGATCGCCGGTGGCAATTACATCGCCACCAACCATGTCGTGCTCGCCGTCGGTCATAGTGCACGCGATACTTTTCACATGCTCCACGACCGCGGCGTCTACATCGAGGCGAAACCGTTTTCAATCGGCTTGCGCATCGAACATCCGCAATCGATCATCGATCAAGCGCGCTACGGCAGCAAGGCCGGCCACCCGCTGCTCGGCGCCGCCGATTACAAATTGGCGCATCAATGCACGAACGGGCGCACCGTCTACAGCTTCTGCATGTGTCCCGGCGGCACCGTAGTGGCCGCGGCATCGGAACCCGGCCATGTCGTTACCAACGGCATGAGCCAGTATTCGCGCAACGAGCGCAATGCCAATGCCGGCATAGTCGTCGGCATCACGCCCGATGACTACCCGGGAAATCCTCTCGCCGGTATCGGGTTTCAGCGCCAGTGGGAAGCACGCGCCTACGTTGCGGGCGGCGGCAATTACTGCGCGCCCGCGCAACGGGTCGGGGATTTTCTCGCGCGTCGGCCCTCCGGCACGCTCGGTGCCGTGACGCCCTCCTACGCTCCGGGCGTGTACATGACTGACCTCAATACGTGCATCCCTGCCTATGCGGCGGAAGCTATTCGCGAGGCGCTACCGGCGTTCGAAAAGCAGATCAAAGGTTTCGCCATGGATGACGCCATTCTGACCGGCGTGGAAACACGCACATCGTCGCCGATTCGCATCAAGCGCACCGAAAAATATCACAGCATTAACGTTCGCGGCCTTTACCCCGCCGGCGAAGGCGCGGGCTACGCCGGCGGCATACTGTCAGCCGCAGTGGATGGCATTGAGGTGGCGGAAGCCGTGGCGCTAAGCATGCTCAGCGCCAGCGGGACATAATTGACGGATCCACTTCGATTGAATTCAGAGTAGACACCATGGAAAAAATTCGCGTCTCCAAGCTGATGTCCGAGCAGGGCATCTGCTCGCGCCGTGAAGCCGACAGTTACATCGAACGCGGCTGGGTGCTCGTCGACGACGTGCCTGTTACCGAACTGGGAACACGCGTTTTTCCGCACCAGCGCATCACGCTGGCCAAAGCCGCGCAGTCACGCCAGGAAGCGAGCGTAACTATCCTGCTTAACAAGCCGATCGGTTTCGTATCGGGACAGGCCGAACAGGGTTACCGGCCGGCGATCACGCTTGTTACCGCGCAATCCCATTTCAAGAACGATCGCTCGCCGCAGCGCTTCAGCCCGCTACACCTGAAGGGACTGGCGCCGGCGGGACGGCTAGACATCGATTCCACCGGGCTCTTGATCCTGACGCAGGACG
>JAYVME010000452.1:0-7620 GCA_043759115.1 Betaproteobacteria bacterium
AAGCGCTCGGACATGGCACCCGCATTCGGCCGGCGCGTCGGGCCATAGGCTTCGGTGAAATATCCCGAGCGCGCGCGTCCAGGTTGATCGACGACGTAAACCGCATAGCCCGCGCGCAGGAAGTAATCGGCCCAGCCAGGGCGGCCGTCAGGCGTCGCCAGAAAATTGGTGCCAGTCTGGCCGCCGCCGTGCCACATGACGATGGGGTAGCGGTGTTTGCGCTGTTGCGGGATCTGGAACTGCACGAACATCTGGCCGGTCATGATCTGACCGTCTTTCGCCGTCGTATATTGTCCGGCGACAAAGAAATAGCCCTGCTTGGCGATGACCAGCGGCGCCGTCGGTGGGGTCGATGGGACTTTGACGGGCTGCGCTGCCACTGCAATGAGCGAAATTGCAAATAAAGCGGGCAAAGCCAGACTGTTCCGTGTCGAAAGCAACTTCTGAGCGATTGTTTTCATTGGTATCTCCTCCCGGTTTCCGCTTACTGCGCGGTAATTTTCGCTGCCTTAGCCACGCGCGCAAATTTGGCGATTGCGAATTTCAAGCGTATGGGAAATTTAACCCCCATTTTTCGCTGCCAAGAACTCTATCCCCGCACCAGCGGGTAGTCAAACGCACGGGTATTTGGTGAGAATTTCCCATCTCTCGATGACTATTTGATCCCTGCATCGGCCCGAATCACTTCGACGCACTTTGATCGCTTCGCGTGAGCGCGGGCCGAGCGGGATCGTCAGGCCCATTGCAGAACCGTTGTAACCTTGTCGAGTAAGCCCTCGAGCTCGGCACGGGTGGGCGCGCGCGCTTCCTGGAAATCCGGTTCGCCCTCGGTGCTCCGATAAATCCTGTCGAGCACGAGACAATGCAGATCGATGTTGAGATTGGCGGCCGAGCCAAAACGCTGGATGAGGGTAACAGCGCCGGTGTCGGCTGAGCACCGTTTCAGCCCCGCCTGCTTGAGCAGAAATCTTGCGATGACGCGGTGGATGATCCGCAGCACCGGCGCGAGCAACTCGGGATGGGCGGCGAAGAGAATGCGTAGTGGAATCGGAAACGACAGTACCCATTGCCTGACCGGCACGCGCGGGACGACCTGATCGACCCGGTGCGCGGCGCTCTGCGCCATGCGCCGCGCGCCGCACGAGGGGCAAAACCCGCGCCGCTGCGCCCCGAAGGAAGTCCCCTTGGGGGGCAGGAAAACGCCACCAGCTTCTCATGGGCGCAATCAGCGCAGCGCACGCGCACAAAACCGTGGGCCAGTATGCCGCATTCGAGAAAGGCCTCGAACTCGTCTTTGACAAACTCCGGCAAGCCCGCAGCGATTCGCCGACGGTCGGCACGTCGGGCAGGGCGCCGACGCGTTTCGAGTCGGTCACCGCAAGGATCTTGAGCTTGCCGGCCTTGATGTTACGGTGCATCCATTACCTTGATCCAGACTCAAATTTTATGGCAGTCATGCGTTGATTTTCAACGAAGCGTTATGACCGCATAAAAAATTTCAAACACGGACGCTCATTGCGGTTGTTAGCATATGCAACCATTTCAAAGCGGGACTCTTTCTCCCGCCGAGTCTTTGGCAAGTTAGCTCGTATGCCGTTTACCCTATTGCAATGATTGAAAATGCGAGAAGGATTGGGTTGTGATTACGCTAATGCCAAAAATGCGCGCAATCGGCGTACCAGTCAATGACTATTTTGTTGAAAAATTTGCGGACATTCCCAAATTTCGTTACAACAAAGTTCCGCTTGCAACAGTCACCAAAGACAAAGACGGCTTTCGCTTGAAACTGGATGTGGATGAGTACCGGGAATATTTCATAGAAAGGAAAGACGTTTCTGCCCCAAATTCGGGCGGCAACACGACAAATGTGTTCCTCGGCCTGGTGGCACTTTATTCCGCGATGCAGGTGGGTATACAGTTCAAAATCATATTACCTAATGACCAATCGTCCATCGCCCAGCAGGAAATTAACGATTACATCTATGACGACGTTAATATTGTTCAGATACATACGCATATCTGGGGCCCGCGTGAATGTTTTAACGGCAATGCGCACGGTCGAACATACCTGCTGGTCTCGCCGCACCCGCCGATAGACACCCTGGATGATGAAATCAAGACGAGGTTCAGGAGAGCGGATGACATCCCGATCATCACTCCGGGATACCTGAATAGTTATTTGGGCCCGCAGATCATAGTGCCCACGGGCATCGGTTTTGAGACGATCAAGCCGCGCGTCGGCAACAACGACGTTATTGTCTGCCTGAACGATGATGAATTAATCGAAAAGTTTGGCACGCAGGTATTCCCGGATGAAATGTCGAATGAGGTTTTGTTGAATATCACCAAAAGATTCACCAAGAATCACAACCCGCACATGGACCCTAGTATGACCTTTGCGCTCGGCTTTTCAAATGGGGGGTCATTGACGTGTTACCAATACCAGAACAAGCAGTACCTGATACACCTTCCTCTTGACGCGCAAGAATCCACGAGGCTAGCCGAAGCGTTCGACGATGTGTTGGTTGACCCGGCCCATGGTGGAAAATATCAAGTCGGACGTGGCGATGCGCGTATTACCGGGCACCTGTTCTATCCTTACTTTATTGATGTCATGAAGGACGGCTTGTCAGCCGCACTTGCCGCATCAGAGTTGGGTGCAGGCTTGTCAGCACTGATACATCACTCCAAAAAATCCAACATCGCGACATTCAATCGGGATGCGTTGAATAAATTGGTGGTGAGATGTATCGACAAGGTTGAGCGTAATGAATCCAGAGGCATAAACCTGGCCTCTACGAGTTAGCGAAACTGAACGAGTTAGCGAAACTGAACGGGGTACTGAACGGGGTCGGACTAGCGCAACGCATTGATTCAAGCAAGTAAGAACTTCAAACAAGGTTGGTGGAGAGGCTTAGACTCGCGTTTTTCGGGTCAATATTGATGTTCTAAAGGAATCGGCGAATTGCTTATACGGACCTTTTTAGCACGGAAAACCGCACTCTAAGGCCGAAAAACATTATGCACTGGACGGAAAATCCTGCAAATGCATTACTTTAGCGTGGTCCGACCCGGGACCAAATCGTCGCGAAGAGAATACGCAGCGGGATCGGAAACGACAGCACCCATTGCCTGACCGGCACGCGCCGCGCGCCGCACGACGGGCAAAACCCGCGCCGCTGCGCCCCGAAGGAAGTCCCCTTGGGGGACAGGAAAACGCCACCAGCTTCTCATGGGCGCACCCGGCGCAGCGCACGCGCAAAAAACCGTGCGCCAGGATGCCGCATTCGAGATAGGCCTCGAACTCGTCTTTGACAAACTCCGGCACAGCCGGGAGATCTCCCATTGTTTATTGGGAAGCGTTCGACATTCATTCCGGTAAGGATATATGAGGGCTGACGGGCGGCATCCCGTCAGCTCGACCCGATCGTCCGACCACCATTCAGTTGTCGGTAACCCGGTTGAAGGTCCACAACGAAAGTGCTACTCTGGTGACACTGAAAATTCGGGGCGAGACTTTATGCCATCCACAACCACACTGAAAATTCCAGCGCCGCTCAAGGCCCGGATTGCGCGCCTCGCTCGCGAAACCCGGCAATCGGCGCACAGCCTGATGGTGAACGCCGTTCAAAGGGAAGTCGAGAGAGCCGAGCGCATGCGTGCATTTATTCGCGAGGCTCGCGCGGCAGACCGTGCAATCGATGCAGGCGCACCCGTATTCGCCGCCGAAGATGTTCACGCATGGATGGCTAAACTTGTCCGCAACCCCAAGGCAGCGAAGCCCAAACCGTGGCGAGGATAGTCTACTCGGAGAACGCTCTCGCCAATATCGAACGCGCATTTGAGTTTCTGGCCGAACACGAACCGGGCATCGCCGCGCAAGCCGTCGAAGCCATCCGAAGCGCCGTTGACGCGCTGGCCGCCCACCCGTTTATTGGCCGCCGCATCGAAGACGAAATACGCGAACTTGTAATATCGTTCGGTCGATCCGGTTACGTTGCTTTGTACCGATATTTCCCGTTGCATGCCGTCGTCAGAGTCCTTGCGATCCGGCATCAGAGAGAACTCGACTATCCTGAGTAGCTGGGCTTTATCCCGAATACCGGCCCACCGCATTGCGAAGCAAAACCTCATGCGTATACAGCATAACCGGCGTGATGAACTCGGCACGCCGGAACCCCACAGTCTGGTGCCGATCTCGACCGCACCGGACTCGGACTCGCGCAGCGTGGAGCGGGGCGCCTTCTTTTGCGCGGCCCTGAATAATAGGTGAGGGGTGATGCGATTGACGTTATGCGCGAGCGGCCGTCTTATCTCATCAACGGTTGAGCTCCAGGCGAACGGGCCCTTTCTCGATGTATACATGCTTGTACTTGCGGCGTTTCGCCAGTTCGCTTAACAGATGCAGAAGGGTTTGGTTGAAATCGTATTCGGTTTTCATGGGGCCGGCGGCCAGCATTTCATCCACCTGCGATCCGGCACACGAGTAGCGCAGCAGCCTCTCGTCATCGCTCATATTGGGATATTTCTTTCTGAGTTCCGGCACGCCGGGCTCGAGGGGGCGCGGCTCCAGCGGGATCTGTTTCGAGCCGTTTTCGACAATCCGGTCAAACGCGTTCGGTTCAATCGGCGCCAGCAGTTTGCCGTAGTAGCCGAGCACGTACTTTTTAACCTCATCGGGAACCACGCGGTAGCGTTCGCCTCGAACGACATTGAGCACCGCCTGCGTGCCCACCAACTGCGCAAACGGCGTCACCATGATGGGCCAGCCCAATTCCCGCCGTATCCGTGCGCACTCCAGGAGCGTGTCGTGAAACCGGTGCGCAAGACCCGCCTGTTTAAGTTGAAACTCGAAGTTGGTGAGCATGCCTCCCGGAACCTGGTGCTCGAAATGAAACGCGTCATACTCCATCGGCACGCCAAGCGGTTTGCCCTCTTGCTCCGCAACTGCGCGAAAGTGCTCGCTGACTTCGTCGATCAGCCGGTCGTCAAGCTCGACGGTGTACCCCATTTGGCGCAGGTTTCTGGCGATGGTTTGCGTCGCGGGCTGCGCCGGTCCATTTGCGAGGGGTGCGATCGACGTATGCAGCTGTTCGACCCCGAGTTTGACGCCCTCCAGATAAACCAGCGGCGCCAGACCGGTCAGACAGTGGCTGTGAAGCTCCAGCGGCACCTTCCCCATGACCTTCTTCATCGCGGGGACGAGCGTGCGCATGCGCTCGGGAGTCAGCAAGCCGCACGCGTCCTTGAGCATGATCGAGTCGCAATCGGTGCGCTCGATAAGTTCTTTGACCTTCGCTGCATAGAGTTCGTCCGTATGCACCGGGCTATGACCGTAGACGAGCGCGCCCACCGTGTAGGCCCCCCGTTCCTTGGCGAATCTGAGTATGGGTACGATGTTGTCGATATCCGCCAATGCGTCAAACGCGCGAATCCGCCGCAAGCCGTTTACGATCAACCGGTCGGTCCATAACAACAACATGTCATCCGGAACGACGTCGAAACCCGTCAGGCTTTTGCTGCGCACCGACGCCTGCATCGGAGTGCGGGTTATTTTCCGGCGCATCAAGCGCACGCGCTCCCACGGATCTTCTTTCAGGTAGCGGACGGCGACGTCGAACTGGATCAATCCCATCAGGTCGATCGCATCGAAACCGGCTTGGTCCAGGCGCTCCGCTATCGGCAGCATCATCGCGGTGGTCATGCGTGTCGCCCACAATGACTGGTGGGCGTCGCGCAGAGTCGTGTCCATGAATTTCACGGTTCGCGAAGCGCCCGTGCCCGTCATCGGCGAGCCTCCCGCAAGGCCGCCGACCGCCATCGCCGCTTTCCGGCTGCCGGGGGGGGGTGCCGCCGCCGGTGCAAGCCGCTTTTTTTCGGCAAAATTCGCTCCCGGCGGGGAGGCTGGCCGATCTTGCGTCTTTTCGCGCGCGGCCGCGGGTTCGAGATTCGCCGGGTCCCCGCGCCTGCGCAAATCAAGTTTCAGATCGCCGGACTCGATACGCATTTCCGCGCAATCCGATTGCTCGAAAATCGCGTGGATTTTTTGTACATTGTCGCGGGTGAAAGTCATGTCGCGCGCGCCCCGTTCGATAGTTTCAGCAGATCGAAGTGCCGGTTTGCCTCGATCGTCATCGTATATCCGCGCGATTCGGCAAGCCTCTACTCAATGCGCACACCCGCCGTCTTGACCACCTTCGCCCATTTCGCCAGCTCTGCTTTGCTGAATGTCCCGAGCTCGCCCGGCGTGCAGGTCACGGCTTCGAAGCCCGCGGTCATGACATGCTGCCGCACTTCCGGCACCTGCAATACTTTCACGACTTGATCGTGCAGCTTGTCGATGATGTGGCGCGGCGTTTTTGCCGGCACGAACAATCCCCGCCACGATTGAACCTCGAAACCCGCATAGCCGGATTGAATCATGGTCGGAGTGTCGGCAAGAAACGGCAGACGTTTCGCGCTCGTCACGGCGAGGGCCCGCAATTTGCCGGCCTGGACAAGGGGCAGCCCGGTTGGCATCGTGGTGAACATGAAAGCAATACGGCCCCCCATGATGTCCGCGGCCGCTTGCGGCGCGCCTTTATACGGCACATGCGTCATATCCACCGCGGCCATGGTCTTCAACAATTCGCCGGACAGATGCGCGAGACTCCCTTTGCCCCACGACCCGAAGTTGATCTCCCGTGGCTTCGCTTTCGCGAGCGCGACGAGCTCGGCGACGGATCTCATCGGCGCGCCCGGACTGACGATCAGCACCAGATAGTGCGAGGCGACCAGCGTCACCGGGGCGATGTCCTTTACCGTGTCGTACGGCAGCTTGCTGTAGACGCTCGCGTTTATGAAATGCTCGACCGCGTGCAGAACCATCGTATATCCGTCGGGCGGCGCCTTCGCCGCGATTTCGGCACCGATAATGCCGTTGGCGCCCGGCCGGTTGTCGATCACGATTTGCTGGCCGAGATTCTCCGACAATTTCTGCGTGATGATGCGCGCCACGATATCGGTGCCTCCACCCGCCACCCAGGGCACAACGAGCCGGATGGGCTTGCTGGGATAATTTTGTGCGGCTTCCTCCTGCTGGGCGACTGCAGGACATGCCGCCGACGCAAGAAAACATCCAAGTGCAAGCAAGTGCACGCGGTCTCTATTACAACCGCAGTCGCGTTCATCAATCGTCAAGTGGGAACACCCCAGAGGAGAAGTCTGGTAAACCTCGTCCCGTCTGCGCTGCGCTTGATTCCTACAGATGGCAGCAGCATTGCCAAGGCCTTTTCCACACGCCAATCGCCGCGTGAATAGTAATTCGCCACGCACAGCCGCGCCGGTGAGCGGCGGCGCGCGCGCGGGCAAACCCAGACTGCTCCGTGTCGAAAGCAACTTCTGAGCGATTGTTTTCATTGGTATCTCCTTCCGGTTTCCGCTTACTGCGCGGTAATTTTCGCTTCCTTCACCACGCGTGCGAATTTCGCGATTTCGGATTTCAGATAATCGCCGAACTGCTCGGGCGTGCCGCCCACGGGATCGGCGCCGAACGATATATTTTTTTCCTGGATGTCGGGCAGCTTCAAAATCTGGTTCAGCTCGCTGTTGAGCTTGACGATGATTTCCTTCGGCGTGCCG
>JAYVME010000453.1:0-3258 GCA_043759115.1 Betaproteobacteria bacterium
AGTGGCTGGCGCTGCGGGGCAAGTGTTACCTGCTGATACAAATTAACAAGTATGGAAATAAGTCTCGGGCTGGGAACAGCGACTAGGGATAAAGCATGAGCACGACCGAAAAAATCGCGCAGTTTGTGGTCAACCTCGCGTTGAATGATGTTCCTGAGCGAGCGCGCGACATTGCGAAAGGCGGGATCATCGATGCCCTCGGCGCGGCGATCGCAGGCACGCAAAGCGAAGCAGCGCGGATCATTACGCGCTGGACGCGCGCAGTCAGCGGCACACCATCGGCCGGGGTGATCGGGGGCGCCTTCAAGACGTCGCCAGCGGCGGCCGCGCGCGCCAATGGCACGATCGGCCATGCTCTGGATTTCGACCCGCCATTGCCGCTGCTTCCAGTTCTCCTCGCGATGGGCGAGTCCGAGCGCGCGTCCGGACGCGATGTGCTCGAAGCTTACGTCGCCGGCATTGAGGTGCAGTCGAAGCTCCAAAACGGGGTTTCGCCAAAACATTCTGCGCATGGCTGGCATTCAAATACGGTATTCGGCACGTTCGGAGCGACTGCCGCTGCCGCAAAACTGCTGAGGCTCGATGTGTGGCGTATGCGGATGGCGTTCGGCATCGCGGCATCTGAAGCGAGCGGCATTCGGCAGAACCTCGGCACGATGACAAAACCGCTGCACGCCGGAATGGCGGCAGCGAATGGCATCATCGCGGCTACATTGGCGCGTGACGGCTTCAGTGGTGCGCCCGACGGTTTGGAAGGGGAGTTCGGAGTGCTGCGGGTTTTTGCGACACCGGGTGAATATGACGAGCAGAAAATCGCCGGGACGTTCGGCAACCCCTGGAGTCTGGTCGCGAAGGAAATCCGCATCAAACCTTATCCGTGCTGCCGCTGGGCGCACCGGCCGCTCGACGCGTTGCTTGCGCTCATGCGGACGCATAACCTGCAACCGGATCACGTCGAAGGTATCGAGTGCGAAATCGGTGCGCACGTCTCCAAAGTCATGACTTATGCGGTCGCCCATACCGAACTCGAAGCGAAGTTCTGCCTGCCTTATTGCCTCGCCGTAGCGGTGTGCGATGGCCGCGCGGGTCTCGGCCAATTCACCGAAAGCCGCATACGCGATACGCAGTTGCAGGCCCTGGCGACCCGCGTGCGGGTTATTCACCCGGACGCCAACAGCGAATGGGAGAGCGGCACGTTGCTGCCATGCACGGTGCGATTGCGTTTAAAGAGCGGGACTGTGCTCGAAGCAAGCGCTGGTGCGGCGCGCGGCGATCGCGACAATCCGATGAGCTTCGACGATATTGTCGAAAAATACAGGGACTGCACGCGGCACCTGCTCTCGCCGGAACAGGCCGGGCGCGTGTTGAGGCTCGTTCAGAACATCGAAGAGCTGCCGGACCTGCTGGAACTCTCGTCGATCCTGACTTTCGGTATCAAGAGCTAAGCCGCCGATGTGCTGCGCGGGTGCCGGCCCTTTTTTGCCGCGCGCGGGTCGTGATAAGGCCGCTCGCCGCGGAACTGCAGCCGGTGCATGACGCGGCGCTGTGCCGGATCGAACGGATTGCGGTGATGCATCAGGCAGCGATTGTCCCAGATAACGATGTCGCCGGGCTTCCAGGCGTGGTGCCACGTAAACCGTTCCTGCGTCGCATGGGTCCACAGCGTATTCAGCAACGCCTCCGATTCCCCGAGATCCAGTCCGGAGATATACGCATTGGGGCGCCGTCCCAGATAAAGCGCGTCGTAGCCGGTCTGCGGATGCGTTCTGATGATCGGATGCAAGGGACCCGGCACCACGACAGGATCGGTCGCATGCTGATACCCGCGGCGCAACGAACCATCGCTCAGGTAGGTCAGGTCGTGCTTGATTACGAGCGTTTTGATCTTCGACCTTATGTCCGCGGGCAGCGTCTCGCCGGCAAGATACATATTCGCGAATCCGGTTTCGCCCGCGGATGGAGGGCACTCGACCGCATGCAGAAGGCTGTAGCTCAACGGAATGTCGCGATAAGAATTGTCGGAATGCCAGTTGACCTCGGCGTCGCCCAGCACGCCGATCGGAATACCGCCCTCCCTGACGTTGGAGACGATGATGATCTCCTCGTGCTCGCGTTTCTTTTCGGTGGTGGTGAAGGGGGCGAAATCAAGCTCGCCGAGCCGCCTGCCGAATGCGATCAGTTCCGGGTCGGTTATTGTCTGGCCCGGCAACACCAGCACACAATGATCGAGCAGCCCCTGGCGGATCGCTTCGATTGCCTCGTCGTCCAGGTCCCTGATGTTGCCACACTGAACCCGCGCTCCGACGACGACCGAAGTTGGAACAATCTCCAGTGCCGATGCGTTTTTTTGCCCTGTTTTCGCATGCAATGCAGTCATGAATCATCTCCTCATTTAACACATCCTGGCCGGCATCCGGAACAACGTGCCACCGCTATGTCCGCAACCTCCAGCGTCCAATGAACCTGACGTGAGCCCGCCGGGATGGTCGACGGCCATTTTATACTATGGAACGTGTTATTCTAAATGCCAAAATAGGAATGCCCAATGATTCAGGAAAATAAAATGGACTCGGCCCTCCATTCAATTCGCTGGCGCGGGCGCACGATCGCGATGTCGTTTCTCGTAGCGTTTGGAACCAGCGCTTGGGCGCAGAACTATCCGAGCAAGACCATTCGCCTGATCGTGCCGTTCTCCCCAGGCGGAGGGACGGATTTTTTCGCCCGCGTAGTCGCGACAAAGCTGACCCAGGTTTTGGGACAGCAAGTAGTCGTCGACAATCGCGCGGGTGCGGGCGGCATTATCGGCACTGACTTGGTCGCGAAAGCTGCACCTGACGGGTACACACTGCTTATGGGTCACACCGGTACGCTCGCAATTAATCCATCGCTCTACACTAAGATTCCGTATGACCCTGTGCGAGATTTTTCGCCAGTGAGTCTCGTGGCCATTACGCCGCTCGTGCTCGTCACCAATCCGGCTCTTCCCGTCAAAACCGTAAAAGAGCTTGTGTCGCTGGCGAAGCGAAGACCCGGCGAGATCACTTTCGCATCGGGCGGTAACGGTACGGGAACGCATCTCTCGGCAGAGCTTTTCAAGATTATGGCGGGGATCGACATGAGCCATGTGCCGTACAAAGGCACCGGCGTTGCGCTGACGGCCGGAATATCGGGAGAAGTTGCAACACTTTTTAGCACCCTCCCACCCGCAGTGCCGCACATCAGGAGCGGCGGTCGGTTACGCGCCCTCGCAGTTACGGG
>JAYVME010000454.1:0-3256 GCA_043759115.1 Betaproteobacteria bacterium
AAACTGCTGGGAACCATGCAGGCGCCGATTGCGACGTTCGTGCGGACACTGAACGAAGTGCCCGGCAGGTTCGTGCGCACGGTTGCCGCCGTACGGGACCAGAAAGAAAAGCAGGCCGCTTAGTGCGGCGTGCTTTCAAACTTCAGACAAACATCAGGAGAACATCATGGCATTAGCAAAAGCAGAAATTCTTGACGCAATTTCCGGCATGACGGTGATCGAGCTGTCCGGCCTAATCAAGGACATGGAAGAAAAATTCGGCGTCTCGGCGGCTGCGGCCGCGGTCGCGGTCGCGGCACCTGCCGCCGGTGGCGGTGCTGCCGCCGCCGCGGAGCAGACCGAATTCACCGTGCACCTGACCAGTGCCGGTGCGAGCAAGGTCAACGTGATCAAGGTGGTGCGCGCGGTGACCGGGCTGGGACTGAAAGAAGCCAAGGACGTGGTTGACGCGGCGCCGAAGGCGGTTAAAGAGGGCGTGTCGAAGGCCGACGCAGATGCGATTCTCAAGCAGTTGCTCGAAGCCGGCGCAACGGCTGAAATCAAGTAAGTTGGAAGACGCGGCAGGGCTGGCGGGCAACCGCCAGCTTTTCCCTTTTTGTTTTTGTGGCTGACGGGCCACGACCGAGCGCATCGCCGGCGGTGCGCTCGGTCCTGGTCCGTTCCGTTCTTTACTCTTGAGGAATCTCAATGAGCTACTCGTTCACTGAAAAAAAGCGTATTCGTAAAAGCTTCGCCAAACGCGCGAGCGTGCTGCCGGTGCCGTATTTGCTCGCCACCCAGCTCGAGTCGTACGCGGCGTTTCTGCAGGAGTTCGTGGCACCGGATGCGCGCAAGAGCCAGGGACTGCAGGCGGCGTTCCAGAGTATTTTCCCGATCGAAAGCCATTCGAAGAACGCGCGCCTCGAATTCGTGAGCTTCGTGCTCGGCGAACCGCCGTTCGACGTCAAGGAATGTCAGCAGCGCGGACTCACGTTCGCAGCTCCGCTGCGCGCCAAGGTGCGCTTGACCATCATGGACAAGGAAGCGTCCAAGCCGACGGTGAAGGAAGTGAAGGAGCAGGAAGTTTACATGGGCGAAATACCGCTCATGACAACCACCGGCTCGTTCGTGATCAACGGCACCGAGCGCGTCATCGTGTCGCAATTGCACCGTTCGCCGGGCGTGTTTTTCGAGCACGATCGCGGCAAGACCCATTCATCGGGCAAGCTGCTGTTCTCGGCACGTATCATTCCGTACCGCGGCTCATGGCTCGATTTTGAGTACGACCCCAAGGACTACCTCTATTTCCGCGTCGACCGGCGCCGCAAGATGCCGGTGACTATATTGTTAAAGGCGCTGTCTTACACGCCCGAGCAGATTCTCGCCGAATTCTTCGCGTTCGACGCCTTTCGTCTGCATAAGGACCACATCGAGTTCGAACTGGTGCCGGAGCGGCTGCGCGGGGAAACCGCGCGTTTCGATTTTTCGACCAAGTCGGGCAAGGTCATCGTTGCCAAGGACAAGCGCATCACCGTCAAGCACGTGCGCGAGATGCAGGAAGCGAATCTCGCCAAGATCAGCGTGCCGCAGGAATTCCTGCTCGGCCGCGTGCTGGCGCAGAACGTCATTGACACCGACAGCGGCGAGATCATCGCCAATGCCAACGACGAGATTACCGAAGAACTGCTGAAGAAATTGACCGATGCGGGTGTGGCCAAGATTCAGACGATTTACACCAACGATCTGGATCAGGGTTCTTATATTTCGCAAACCCTGCGCGTCGATGAAACCGCCGATCAGCTGGCGGCGATGGTCGCGATCTACCGCATGATGCGCCCCGGCGAGCCGCCGACCGAGGATGCCGTGAAAACGCTCTTCAACGGATTGTTCTTCTCCGAAGACCGCTACGATTTGTCGGCGGTCGGCCGCATGAAATTCAACCGCCGCGTCGGTCGCACCGAGCTGACGGGTGCCGGCACGCTGTCCAAAGAGGACATCGTGGCGGTCATCAAGATCCTGGTCGAGTTGCGCAACGGCCGCGGCGAAATCGACGATATCGACCACCTGGGAAACCGCCGCGTGCGTTCGGTCGGCGAGCTTGCCGAGAACCAGTTTCGCGCCGGCCTCGTGCGCGTGGAGCGCGCGGTGCGCGAGCGCTTGAGTCAGGCTGAATCGGAAAACCTGATGCCGCACGACCTGATCAACGCCAAGCCCGTATCGGCGGCGATCCGTGAATTCTTCGGCTCTTCGCAGCTGTCGCAGTTCATGGACCAGACCAATCCCCTGTCCGAGATCACCCACAAACGCCGCGTCTCGGCGCTGGGACCCGGCGGGCTGACGCGTGAACGCGCGGGCTTCGAAGTGCGCGACGTGCATCCGACGCATTACGGCCGCGTGTGCCCGATCGAAACGCCGGAAGGCCCGAACATCGGCCTTATTAATTCACTGGCCTTGTACGCACGTACCAACGAGTACGGTTTTCTCGAAACGCCTTATCGCGTCGTGAAGAATACTCACGTCACCGACGAAATTCACTATCTGTCGGCCATCGAGGAGAGCAAGTACGTCATCGCCCAGGCGAATGCCGAGCTCGACAAGAAAAATAAATTCACCGACGAACTCGTGTCATGCCGCAACAAGAACGAGTTCACGCTGGCCACCCCCGACCGCATCGAGTACATGGATGTGGCGCCGGCGCAGATCGTGTCGGTTGCCGCATCGTTGATTCCGTTCCTCGAACATGATGATGCGAACCGCGCGTTGATGGGTTCGAACATGCAGCGCCAGGCGGTGCCGTGTTTGCGCGCCGAGAAGCCGCTGGTGGGCACCGGGCTCGAGCGGACGGTCGCCGTGGACTCCGGAACCGCGGTGCGTGCCAACCGTGGCGGGATTGTCGATTACGTCGACGCGAGCCGCATCGTGGTGCGCGTCAACGACGAAGAAGCGATGGCCGGTGAAGTCGGTGTCGACATTTACAATCTGGTCAAGTACACGCGTTCCAACCAGAACACCAATATCAACCAGCGGCCGCTGGTCAGGGTGGGCGACCATATTGCCAAGGGCGACGTGGTGGCCGACGGTGCGTCGACCGACATGGGCGAACTGGCGCTTGGCCAGAACATGCTGGTCGCGTTCATGCCGTGGAACGGTTACAACTTCGAGGATTCGATCCTCATCTCCGAGCGGGTGGTCGCCGACGAACGGTTCACTTCGATCCATATCGAGGAATTGTCGGTGGTGGCGCGCGACACCAAGCTGGGCCCGGAAGAAATCACGC
>JAYVME010000455.1:0-7610 GCA_043759115.1 Betaproteobacteria bacterium
GGTTGCGCTCCATGATTGCAAACTGCATGTAGCCCATGCTGAATTGCTGGGCGAGCCGGACCTCGGACACCTCGGCGCAGGCAGTGCGGCAGACGATGCCCAAGAGCGCGAACGCGAATACGGTGGTCAAGCGGGCTCGTGACATATAATCTCTCCTCAGGTGGCGCCGTGGCATCGTGCGCGGTAACGCGCGGCACGGCAGGGGTCGAGTATAACAACCGAGATTTCTTTGCAGCAAGGCCGCGCGCCAATGCCGCCGAAAAAAACAGGCCGCAACCTTGTGGGCCGCGGCCTTACGTCCTACGTCAGCAGCAGGCGCAGTTCCAGCGCGGTTTCTCCGCGCTCGTTAATAAAATTCCCTTACGTCCTACGCGAGCAACTCGCGTAGGACGTAAGGCAGTATTCCGCCATGCGAGTAGTAATCGACTTCGATCGGTGTGTCGATGCGCAGTTTCAACGCAACTTGTTCGCTCTTGCCGTCCTTGCGGCGGATGGTCATCGTCACGTCCTGCATCGGCGTGATGCCTTTTTCAATGCCGGTGATGTCGATGGTTTCCGAACCGTCGAGCTTCAGTGATTGCGCGGTCACGCCGTCCTTGAACTGCAGCGGCAGCACGCCCATGAAGACGAGGTTGGCGCGGTGGATGCGTTCGAAGTTGCGCACGATGACCGCTTTGGTGCCCAGAAGTTGCGGGCCTTTCGCCGCCCAGTCGCGTGACGAGCCCTGGCCGTATTCGTCGCCGCCGAAGACCACATTCGGCACGCCTTCTTTCTTGTAGCGCATGGCGGCTTCGTAAATCGAGGTCTGCTCGCCGCTCGGATGGTGGATGGTGACCCCGCCTTCGCTGCCGGACACCATCAGGTTCTTGATGCGCACGTTGGCGAAAGTGCCGCGCATCATGACCTCATGATTGCCGCGGCGCGCGCCATAGGTATTGAAATCCGCTACGCCCACGCCTTGGTCCTGCAGGTACTTGCCGGCCGGTGCGCTGGCGCGGATACCGCCGGCGGGGCTGATGTGGTCGGTGGTGATCGAGTCGCCGAAGATGCCGAGCACGCGCGCGCCCTTGACGTCCGACAGCTTGCCCGGCTGCATCTTGAAGTCGTCGAAGTAGGGCGGGTGGCGTACGTAGGTCGATTTCTCGTCCCACTGATACGTGGCGCCGACCGAGGCGGGTATCTCGTCCCACATCGGGTTGCCTTCGCCGAACGCCGAAAAGAGTTTGCGGTACATTTCCGGATCGGTCGCGTACTTCATGACCGCGCCGATTTCCTGGGTCGATGGCCAGATATCCTTCAAGTAGACCGGTTTGCCGTCTTTGCCGGTGCCAATCGGATCTTTGGTCATGTCGATGTTGACCGTGCCGGCAAGACCGAACGCCACCACCAGCGGTGGGCTCATCAGGAAATTGGCGCGGATATTCTGGTGGATGCGCGCTTCGAAGTTGCGGTTGCCGGAAAGTACCGCGGCGGCCACGAGATCGTTTTTGCTCACGGCTTCATCGATGTGCACATCAAGCGGTCCCGAGTTGCCGATGCAGGTGGTGCAGCCGTAACCCGCGACGTAGTAGCCGAGTTGCTCGAGATAGGTCAGCAGACCCGCGTTTTTCAGATATTCGGTGACCGCGAGCGAGCCCGGTCCGAGTGAGGTCTTGACGCGCGGATGCGGCTTGAGGCCTTTTTCAACCGCTTTCTTGGCAAGCAGTCCCGCGCCCAGCAGCACGCCGGGGTTCGACGTGTTGGTGCACGAGGTGATTGCCGAGATCAGCACGTCGCCCTGGCCGACATCAATGCCGGCCTTGCCGGTCGGCACGCGTTTGTTCATTTCGTTCGCCTTGCCGTAACCGCCGTCGTTAAAGGCTTTGCCCATGAGCTCCTTGAACTTGTCCTTGAGTTCCGGCAGTTCGAGGCGGTCGTGCGGACGGCGCGGTCCCGACACCGCGGGCTTGATCGAGGACAGATCGAGTTCGAGCACTTCGCTGTAATCGATATCGCCTTTTTTCGGCATGCCGTACATGCCCTGTGCTTTGTAGTAGGCCTTGACCGCCGGCACGATGTCGCCGCGGCCGGTCATGCGCAGGAACTCGCACGACACGTCATCCACCGGGAAGTAGCCGCACGTCGCGCCGTATTCGGGCGCCATGTTGCCGATGGTCGCGCGATCCGGAATCGTCAGTGAGGCGGCGCCGTCGCCGAAAAATTCGACAAATTTGCCGACCACTTTCTTTTCGCGCAGCATTTGCACGATTTTGAGCACGAGGTCGGTCGCGGTCACGCCGTCGGGCAGCTGGCCCGTGAGGTGCACGCCGACGCAGTCGGGTTCGAGGAAATACATCGGCTGACCGAGCATGGCGGCCTCGGCTTCGATGCCACCCACGCCCCAGCCGAGCACGCCGAGGCCGTTGACCATCGTGGTGTGCGAATCGATGCCAACCAGGCTGTCAGGGTAGTACATATCGCCTTTGTGCCACACGACTTGGGACACGTACTCAAGGTTGATCTGGTGGCAGATGCCGTTGCCCGGCGGAATGATCTGGAAGGTTTCGAACGCCTGCGCGCTCCACTTCAGAAACTGGTAGCGCTCGCGATTGCGCTTGAACTCGATTTCCATGTTCTTTTTGAGCGCGTCGGCGCTGCCGTAATTATCGATCTGCACCGAGTGGTCCATGATGAGATGCGCCGGGCACAGCGGCTCGATGATCGCGGGGTCCTTGCCCTGTGCCTTGGCGGCTTCGCGCATGGCGGCGAAATCGACCACCAGCGGCACACCGGTCATGTCCTGCAGCAGCACGCGGGCCACCACGATCGGCACTTCCTCGCTGCGCGAACCGTTGGGCTTCCAGTTGGCGAGATTTTTCAGATGCGCTTCGGTGATCTTTTTGCCGTCAAAATTACGGAGGGCTGATTCGAGCACGACGCGCAGGCTCACCGGCAGGCGCGACACTTTGGCGACACCGGCTTTCTCGAGCGCCGGCAGTGAATAATATTTGCCGGTCTTGCCCGCGCCGAATTTAAATTCCTGCAGCGAATTAAAAAGGTTGTGACTCATGGCTAGAACTCCTGAATTTGGCTGAAAAGCGAATCAAAATCAGGCTCGAATTCTACCCGCACGACGCATTTGCTGTAAAGGCGCGACCCCAAATCCGCGCGCGTTGGCGCGACGCTTTGCGCTGCGTGCGGCAAGCGCCTGACGGTGCGACGCGCAAAATGCCCATGCTATCATCGCGGCTCACGGAAATTGCCCAAAGTTGCCCGGTGCGGCGCGGTTAGCCGCCAATATTCGAACGAGGGAGTGGACGGGAGTGCCCAGGACAGTAGACATCATCGCCCATGCGTTGTACGAGGACGGCATCCGTTACGCATTCGGCATCCCCGGCGGCGAAGTACTCGAGTTGCTCGAGGCGTTTCGCAAGGTCGGCATTAAATTCATATTGACCAAGCAGGAGTTGGGCGCCGGCATCATGGCTGACGTGACCTATCAGTTGACCGGCAAGCCCGGTGTGCTGGTGGCCACCCTCGGCCCTGGTATTACCAATACGGCGACCGCCGTGGCGCAGGCGCTGCTCGACCGCTCGGCGATGATCGTGCTGACCGGCGAGATTGCGACCACCTTGAAGCCGATTTACACGCACCAGATACTCGACCAGAAGTCGCTCCTGCGTCCGCTCGTCAAATGGACCACGAACATAGCGGCGAAAAATGCGTTTGATCAGGTGCGCAAGGGACTCGCGATTGCGCGGGCCGCGATGCCCGGCCCGGTGCACTTCAACGTGCCGACCGATGTCGCCGGCGTCGAGCAGGCGGAGGCGCGGCGTTTTGCCCCGGTGACCGTGCGCACGTTGCCGCGGCGCGAGGACCGTGCGCCGATCGAGGCGCTGCTGAAGAAAGCGCAGCGGCCGCTCGCGCTGATCGGCGTCGGCGTGCAGATCGATGGCGCCGAACGCGAGTTAAAGCGCTTCATCGAAGCGTGGCGCGTGCCGTTTATCGCCACCTACAAAGCCAAGGGCGTGGTAGCCGAGGACCACGCGCTGTGCGCGGGCGCCACGGGCTTGAGCCCGGTGGTCGACAAAATACACATGGCGCATGTGCGCGAAGCCGATCTGATTTTGACGATCGGGTTCGATCCCGTCGAATTGCGCGCCGACTGGATCGCGCCGTGGGACGAGAAGAAGGCGACCGTCAATATCGATCTCGTGCCGAACACGCATCACGTCTATCGCAGCGCTTATGAATATGCGGGGAGCATCGCCGGTTGCCTGCATACCCTCACGCAGGCCGCGCCCAAGCGTGTGCCTTCGCGCTGGCTGGATAGCGATCTTGACCGTTACCGCAGGACCGTGCAGCACGCCATCGAGAGCAATCCGGTCAAAGGCCTCGGCCCCTATCAGGTCGCGCTCGCGTTGCGCGAGATTTTTCCGCGCGACACCATCGCGGCCATCGACACCGGCTCGCATCGCATCCTGATCAATCACGTGTGGCAGTCGTTCGAGCCGCGGCGGCTCCTGCAATCGAACGGGCTGGGCACCATGGGCTATGCGTTGCCGGCGGCGATTGCCGCCAAGCTCATGTTCCCGAAGCGTCCGGTGCTGGCGATGATGGGTGAAGCGGGGCTCGACATGGTGATCGGCGAAATGGCTTTGCTCGCGCACCACAAGCTTGCGTTGACGCTGGTGGTGTTCCGCGACGACACGTTGTCGCTAATCAAATTGAAACAGGAGCGCATGAAACTGCCCGAAACCGGCGTCACCACGGGCAGCCCCGATTATGTGATGCTGGCCGAGGCTTACGGCGGCAACGGGTTTGTCGTCAATAACGTGCCGGAACTCAAAAAAGCCGCGCGCGTCGCCCTTAACAGCAAACGCTTTACGCTGATCGAGGCGCGCATCAATCCCGCCGAGTACCGCCACCAGATGTGATGGCATGCTGACCGACCGCATCATCGGCGCATTCATGCTGCTCCTGGCGGCGGTTTACCTGTACGCGACGGCGCAGATCCCGACGCTTGAAATCGGCGACCCGCTCGGCCCCAAGGCGTTTCCCATCCTCCTCGGCATCGCGTTGATCGTGGCCGCGATTCTGCTCATTATCGAGACGCTGAAGAAGAGTCGTGAGCCGCGCGCGGAAGTGCCGCGCGAGAATCCGCGCCACCTGTGGTTCATCGGCGGCGTGACGCTGTGGACCGCGCTGTATTTCGGCGTGTTCGATCGCGTTGGTTATCTGGTGGCAACAGTGATCTATCTGCTCGTGCTGATGGCGGTGTTCAATCCCGGCAAGTGGCTGGCCAATACGCTGACGTCGGTATTGTTTGCGGTGGGCAGCTATGTGCTGTTCGTCAAGATTCTTGGTGTCGTGCTGCCTGCCGGCATACTGAGTTTCTAAGGGACGCGACATGGATACGTTCGGTCATATCATGAACGGCTTCAACGTCGCGTTGATGCCGATCAACCTGTGGTACACGTTCCTCGGCTGCTTCATGGGCACCATCATCGGCATCTTGCCCGGGATCGGTCCCGCCGCCGGCATCGGTCTCCTGATTCCGATTACGTTCGGCATGGAGCCGACGTCCGCGTTGATCATGATGGCGGGGATTTATTACGGCGCCATGTACGGCGGTTCGACGACGTCGATTCTGATCAACACGCCGGGCGAGGCGTCGTCCGTGATGACGGCGCTCGACGGTTACCAGATGGCGAAAAACGGCCGCGCCGGCGCGGCACTTGCGGTGTCCGCGATTGCGTCTTTTCTCGCGGGCACGCTCGGCATCGTTGCGTTGACGCTGCTGGCGATCCCGCTGGCGGCGGTGGCGCTCAAATTCGGGCCGGCCGAGTATTTCTGCCTGATGCTGTTCGCGCTCGCGGCGGTGTCTTCGCTCACTGGAAAATCGGCGGCCAAAGGCCTGATGTCAACGGTCCTCGGGTTGATGATCGCGACCATCGGCATCGACCTGCAGAGCGGCCAGCCGCGCTACACCCTGGGTGTGCCCGAGCTGCAGGATGGGGTAGGTTTCCTGGTGGTGGTGGTCGGGTTGTTCGCGATCGGCGAAGTATTCAGTAATCTCGAGGAACATATCAAGGGCAAGACCGAAATCATTCGACTCACCGGCAAGCTGTGGCTTACCAGGGAAGAGTGGCGTCGTTCGATCATGCCAATCGTGCGCGGCGGGCTGATCGGATTTTTCAAAGGCGTATTGCCCGGCGCGGGCGCGACTATCGCGACTATGATTTCCTACACCGTCGAAAAACGCGTGTCGAAGCATCCGGAGAAATTCGGCACCGGCATGATTGAAGGCGTGGCGGGGCCGGAGGCCGCGAACAACGCGGCAACGTGTGGCGCCATGGTGCCGCTCCTGACGCTGGGCATACCCGGCTCGGGCGCCACCGCCGTGCTGATGGGCGCATTCATCATGTACGGTATTCAACCGGGCCCGCTGCTCTTTGAGAAGCGGCCCGATCTGGTATGGGGCCTGGTCGACAGCATGTACATTGGCAACGTCATGCTGCTGATTCTGAACCTGCCGCTGGTGCCGTTGTTCGTGCGCATCCTCTATATCCCGACCGGCATACTGTTGTCGCTGATACTTGCGATCTCGTCGATCGGTGTGTACTCGATCAACGGCAACACGCTCGAACTGCAGATGGCGCTGATGTTCGGCGTCATCGGTTATATTTTCCGCAAAATCGACATTCCGCTGGCGCCCATGGTGCTGGCGCTGGTGCTGGGCGGCATCATGGAGCAGTCGTTCCGGCAGGCGATGACCATCTCCGGCGCCGATCCGCGCATATTCGTCGGCAGCGGCATTTCGATCACGCTGCTGGTGCTGGCGGTCGTGATGGCGCTGCTGCCGGTGGTGCTGCCGCGACTGAGGAAACTGAAGGAAGGACCCGAAGATCTTGAATCGTAAGATCTGTCATAGTCGTTTTTGAAAGGCGATTTGATGCAGCGTATTACCCTGATTCCAGGCGACGGTATCGGCCCGGAAGTCACGCAGTCCGCGCGCGAAATCGTGACCGCATCCGGCGCCCGCGTCGAATGGGAAGTCGCGGAGGCGGGCATGCGCGTAGGCGACAAGACCGGCACGCCGCTGCCGCCAGCCGTGATCGATGCGGTCCGGCGCAACAAACTCGCGCTGAAAGGCCCGACGCAGACGCCGTTCGGCGATCCGTATCCGGTGCATGTCGGCGACCGCGTCTATCCAAGCGTGGCTATCGCGCTGCGTAAGGAACTGGGTTTTTACGCCGCGGTGCGGCCGATCAAGAATTACCCCGGTGTGAAATCGCGCTACGAGAATGTCGATTTCATCATCTTCCGCGAAAACTCCGAAGACCTCTACCTGGGCATAGAGCGCATGGTGGATGCCGATACGGCGGAAGCGATCAAGCGCATCACGCGCGGCGCCTCCGAGCGCATCGCGCGCTTTGCGTTCGAGTATCTGCAGAAGCTCGGCCGCAAGCGGCTGACGGTCGTGCACAAGGCGAATGTACTCAAGCTGACCGACGGTTTGTTCCTGAAAGTCGCGCAGGATGTCGCGCGCGACTACCCGGATATGGAACTCGACAACCGCGTGATCGACGCGCTGTGCATGGAGCTCGTCATCAAGCCCGAGACTTTCG
>JAYVME010000456.1:0-16307 GCA_043759115.1 Betaproteobacteria bacterium
CCCGCCCATGCCAGCGCGTCGCGCACGCGCGCCTGACACTCTGCCAGCGGCGTGCCGCGCCGCGCGAGGCCGTATTCGAGATTTTTTTCTATAGTGGTGTGGAACAAGTAGGGCTGCTGGTGGACATAGACTATTTCGCGCCGCCACGCCTCCGGATAATCGGGCACCGGCGCGGACTGCCCGCGGAAAGCAAGCGTGCCTTGATCCGCGGTCTCAAGCCCGGCCGCGATCCGCAGCAACGTGGTCTTGCCGCTGCCGTTGGGGCCGGTCAGCACGTAGCCACTGCCGGCCTCGAATTCGAGCTGCGCAGCATCAAACAACACGCGCTCCCCGAAACGCTTGTCGAGCGCCGTCAGCGAGAATAGCGGCGTGCTCAATCGAGGCCTCCGCGACCCTGCAACCACGCCAGCGCCCCATTGATGCCGATGGCAACCGCAATCAGCACGCAGCCGAGCGCGATGCCTTGCGCGAACTCGCCTTTCGACGTCTCCAGTGCAATGGCAGTTGGAATATTCCGCGTCAACCCGGCGATGTTGCCGCCGACCAAAATTGAACAACCGACTTCGGATACGACGCGCCCGAAACCATTAAATACCGCCGCCATAACACCGAAGCGTACTTCGAACAGCGTGGTCAGCGCGGAGCGCCAGCGGCTGGCGCCGAGGCTGCGCGCGGTCTCGTATAGACGAGGATCGGCGCCCTGCACTGCGGACAAGGTGAATACGATAAGCACCGGAAATGCGATCACCATATACCCGATGATGATCGCTTCCGGCGTAAACAGCAGCTTGAGAAAACCGAGCGGCCCCTGGCGCGACAACAGCATATAAAGCACGAGCCCGACCACCACGGTCGGAAAAGACAGCAGCGCCTGCACGAGCACCACCAGCGCACGCCGGCCGGGAAACGTGACTTTCGCGATCAGGAAGCCGAGCGCGATCGCCGGCGGGGAGATAAGCAATAGCGCGAGCAGCGAGCAGCTCAGCGAGGTGAATATGATGCGCCACAATTCCGCATCGCCGCTCAGCAGCAGCCGGAACGCCTCACCCGTGGGACCGAAGAACTCCATCTAACTTCTAGCGCGCCGTCGGAAAGAACATCTGCACGCCATTGATCTTGAAATCTGCGATTATTTTTTGCCCTTCCGCACCAGTGATCCACGCCACGAATTCCATCGCGCCCCGGTTGTTGATACCCGGATGCCGTTGCGGATTGACCGCGATAACGCCATAGGGATTGAACATTCTGGGGTCGCCCTCGACCAGCGTATCGAGTCCGGTCTTGTCTTTGTATGTGGCATAAGTCGCGCGATCGGTCAGCGTATAGCCTTCGAGTTGAGCTGCCATCGTCAGCACCTGCCCCATGCCCTGTCCGGCCGACAAGTACCATGCGCCTTTGGCGTAGACGCCGGCGCCTTTCCAGTAATCCTTTTCCATCTGGTGGGTGCCCGACTCGTCGCCGCGCGAGACGAACCTGGCGCCGCTCGCGTTTATTTTCTTCATCGCCGCCATGACGTCCTGCATGCCGCGCACGGCGGCCGGATCGCTTTTGGGTCCAACGATGACGAAGTCGTTATACATCACATCCTTGCGCACCGAGCCGAAACCCGCCGCCATGAATTTATCCTCGAGCGCCCGCGCGTGCACCAGCACGACATCGGCGTCGCCGTTCTCACCGAGTTTCAGCGCCGCACCCGTGCCAACCGACACGACTCTCACCTTGCCGCCATACTCTGCCTCGAACACCGGCAATATCACTTTTAACAAACCGGAATTTTCCGTGCTCGTCGTGGTAGCCAGGCGTATGTCTTCCGCCGCCCACGTGCTTCCTGCGCAACACAACACCAGACCGATGGATGCGAGATGCCGTATCGCGCGCCTAAAACCACTTCGAAACATATTGTTCACCCGATAGCACATCAAACCCGAAAACCTTCACGAATGATAACCCCGAACCATTCCCGCACCAATATGAAGAGTCCGGTAGAATTCGCCCTCGCCCGTCACACTCTGCATATCGACCATGAATGATCCTGACAATTCCATTCGCGCCGCCAGCTGCGCCGACGATTACGATCCCAATTCGATGCCGGTCGCCAAGGCGCGCGAGTTCATCGCGCGCTGTCTTTCGCCGGTGGCCGTCATAGAGCATTTCCACATTCGCGCCGCACTCGGCCGCGTCCTGGCGGCAGACGTGATATCCCCGCTCGATGTTCCCTCGCACGACAATTCCGCGATGGACGGCTATGCCGTTCGCTTCGCCGACCTCAAAACAGACGGCGAAGTCACGCTTATAATCGCCGGCACCGCGTTCGCGGGAGTGCCGTTCCAGGGCGCAGTCAAGGCCGGCGCCTGCGTGCGCATTATGACCGGCGGCGTGGTCCCTGACGGTTGCGACACCATCGTCATGCAGGAGCATGTCAAAGCCGCGGGCGACAGCGTGACCATTGGCGGCGGCCATCGCCTGAACCAGAACCTCCGTCGCGCCGGCGAAGATCTCAAGACCGGCCAGGTTGCGTTGAAGCGCGGCATCTTACTGCGGCCGGCGGAAATCGGCCTCATCGCGTCGCTCGGTATCGGTGAAATCGCCGTCTACCGCAAGCTGCGCGTGGCATTTTTCTCGACCGGCGACGAACTGCGCTCGATAGGCACGCCGCTGGGCGCCGGCCAGATCTACGACAGCAACCGCTACACCCTGCACGGCATGCTGGCGCGGCTTGACTGCGAAGTAATCGACATGGGCGTGGTGCGCGACGATCCGAAGTTGCTGGAGCAAGCGTTCGGCGAGGCGGCCCGCTGTGCCGACGTCGTCATCACCAGCGGCGGCGTGTCGGTCGGTGAAGCCGATTTCGTGAAGGATCTGCTCGCGCGTCTCGGCGAAGTCGTGTTCTGGAAAATCGCCATGAAGCCCGGCCGCCCGCTCGCTTACGGGCGCATTGGCGGCGCGCATTTTTTCGGCCTGCCGGGAAATCCGGTATCGGTGATGGTGACGTTTTATCAGTTCGTGCAAGAAGCGCTGCAGAAGCTCGCCGGGCGCGATCCATTGCCGCCACTACCGACGTTCAAAGTGCCCTGCACGAGCACCCTCAAGAAGGCGCCCGGCCGCACCGAATTTCAACGCGGCATACTGACGCGGGACGCGGCGGGCGCCTTAAGCGTGCGCGTCACCGGCGATCAGGGCTCCGGCATTCTGCGCTCCATGACGGAAGCGAATTGTTTCATCATCCTGCCGACCGATCAGGGCAATGTTACCGCCGGCACGCTGGTCGAGGTTCAGGTCATGGAAGGTGTCGTTTGACCGGCCGCGAAGCGTAAACACGATTCTGCATTACGGCTCCCCGCTTTAATTTTCAATCGCTTTTTCACCGCGAGACATTCGTCATGCCGTCATACCCTGAATTCACCAGACGCATTGTGGCGATCACCGGCGCCGCGCAAGTCCCCCTGAAACGGCTCGCCGCCTCGGAAGACCACGCCAATGCCATGCTGTTCCTCGCCTCGGATGCCGCGTCGTACATCAACGGGGTCGTGCTCGACGTGAACGGCGGCCGCGTCATGATGTGATACGGCATGAGTAATCCCGCCACGGGTGGACAGCTACACGCGCGCCAGTTCCACTATCAACCGGTGGCGAGCCACGTGCATCCGTTTCTGGTCGATCTATGGGCCGCGGTGCGCGCTGAAACCAACGGACGCCTCGCTGTCAGCGTGCACGCCGACAATGCCGGGCTCAAGGCCACGCACGCCGAAATCATCGACAAGGTCAGGACCGGCGAGATCGAGTTCTACGCCGTGATGGGCAGTCTGCTCGGACCGCTTGCGCCGGTGTTCGAGATTCAGGGTCTGCCGTTCGCCTACCGGAGCGAGGAGCAGGTCTATGCCCTGATGGACGGCGCGCTGGGCGGCTACCTGCGCGACGAACTGGCGGCCAAAGGTATCTATGCCGTGCCCGGCGGGCTGCTGGAAAACGGCTTCCGGCATATTTCCACCATCGACCGGCCAATCAAACGAGTCGCAGATCTTGAGGGTCTGCGCATACGCGTGCCCGAGGGCCGCATTTTCGACGACACGTTTCGCACATTGGGCGCCCAACCGACGCCGGTATTCGTGCTCGATATGCATAGAGCACTCGCCGAACGGCGCGTCGATGGGCAGGAAAACCCGCTTGCCATTACCGAATCATTGAAGCTCGATGAAGTCACACGCCACATATCGCTCACGTCCCACATGTGGTCGGGATTCAACCTGATCGCGAACCCCGCCTTCTGGCACCACATGCCGGCGGACGTGCGGGAGAGCGTACTGCGCAACGTCCGGCTGCACGTCGGGCGCCAGCGCGCTCACACCAGCGCTCTGAACCGTGACCTCGAACTAAAGCTCGCGCAACGCGGCATGGTGTTCACCCGTCCGGACATCGCGACCTTCCGCGCGCGGCTGGCGGACGGTTTTTATGCGCGATGGAAGGCCGAATTCGGCCACACTGCGTGGACGCTGCTTGAAACCGGGGTGGGCACGCTCGCCTGACTGATTGCGGCGATCCGCCCACCGCGTGATCGCGCGCGGCACCCGTCGTAAGGCCGAAAATACCACCACCGACGACGACGATATCGGCATCGAAATCGCCCATCACGCGTTACGGCATGTCAGTGTTACCACGCGTTCGTCTCGACAAGGTAGAAGATCGACTGCCACGGCAAGGCGCGCGTCCGGAAACGCTGATTGCGCGCGCACGGCTCGTCGCATGGCTACAATTGTAACCGCTTTGCATCAATTACTTACACTGCCGGACCCCGCGCCGGGCGGATCTGTTTCCGTGATCCGCGAGCATGGGACTTGACTTGGATCAACTTCAATTCCAGTGGCTCATTCGACAATCAAAAACATGAGAAAAGGCGAGCAAAAAGTGAAGACTGCGCAAAAAGAGTGCCTCGAGTTGAAGCTTCCCGTGTCCCGTGCATTGATACCCCTGAACGTGAAGGCCGGGTTCCCTGTCCGCGCCGACGCCAGCGGCTGGCCGGCGAGTCAGACCGTATCGCTGCCGGACACCGGCCGGTTCTTCGAGATCCGGTTCGAATCGATCGGCGGCTTGGGCGCTCACGCGGCGGGGCAAGTGCTGGCGACAGCCGCCGTGATAAGAATGGGGCTGAACGGCGCCCATTTCTCCTCGTACGGGTCCGAGAAGAAGGGTTCGCTGGTGCGCTCGTTTGTGCGCCTGGGACCCACGGACCGGCCGATCCGTAACAGCGCGCCCGTCGAGGCGCCCGATGTCGTCGTGGTTTTCCACGCCGCACTTCTGCACAATCCCGCGACGTTCGCGGGACTCGTCAAGGACGGCACGTTCATCTACAACGCGCCGCCGGGTCCCGTTCCGGTGGAACTCGCGGCGCTGCCGCGCACCGCGCGCGTGATCCGCGTTGACGCTCTCGGGATCGCCATGCAGGAGAATTCGCGCCCCAATGCGGTGCTGCTCGGGACGCTTGCCGGCGCGTTTCCGTTCCTCGACGCTGGTCAGATCCTTGACGCGCTGTCCGAGGAGTTCGCCGGCAAGCACCCGGAGGCGGTCGCGTCCAACGAGCGCGCGTTCCGGCGCGGCGCCACCGATTTCGAGAAGCTCGAGGGTGTCGGTCGTGCCGAGGGTGACCTGCCGGTCGCCCGCGCCGAGCCGGCGTGGGGCTATGAGACGCAGCCCGTTGGCGGCATCATCCCCGAGCCGGGCAACATGGCGTGGAACGACCTCTCGGCGTCACGCACCGGATGGCTGCCGGTCCTCGACCGCGAGAAGTGCATCCACTGCGGCTTGTGCGACCTGGTCTGTCCCGACTACTGCCTGACGTGGGGTGATGGCGAAGCGGGAGGCAAATTCGAGCGTGAGCTGATGGGCGTGGATTACCGCTACTGCAAGGGTTGCCTGCGCTGCGTGGAGTCCTGCCCTACCGGCGCCCTGGCCAAGGAGACGGAAACGCCGGGCCTCGCCAACCGGCTGCGCGTTCCACTGTTCCCCGATCTGATTCCATGAGGTGTAGGCCATGACGACTCAACTGCTGAATGTTGCTTCCCGCGCGGCGCGCGTGCGTCAGACCGGCTGCGTGCGGCAGAAGCTCGAGTTCCGCAGCGGCAACGAGGCCGCGGCGCTCGCGGCACGCGACATCGGTTTCCACTTGATGGGCTACTTCCCGATCACGCCCTCGACCGAGGTCGCCGAGAACCTCTCGAAAATGCGCGCCAATGGCGAGCACGAAATGGTGATGATCGCGGGTGACGGCGAGCACGGCGCCGCCGGCATCTGCTACGGCGCTGCGCTCGGCGGAGGCCGGGTAATCAATGCCACCAGTTCGCAGGGCCTGCTCTACGCGCTCGAACAGCTCCCGGTACAGGCGGGTACGCGCGTGCCGATGGTGCTCAACATCGCGGCGCGGGCGGTATCCGGGCCGCTCGACATCCGCGGTGACCACTCGGACATCTACTACGCGCTGAACACCGGCTGGATCATGCTCTGCGCCCGAGATCCGCAGGCGGTGTACGACCTGAATTTTGCCGCCGTGAAGATCGGCGAGCATCGCGACGTGCGGCTGCCGGTACTGGTCGCGTACGACGGCTTCATCACCAGTCACCAGAAGCGCCGGATCCAGGTGTTCGACGACGCGGAGGCGATCCGCAGCTTCCTCGGCGTGCGGCCGGATTTCCCTTCCCCGCTCGACACGGAGCACCCCGCGACCTTCGGCCCGTACATGAACGACCCGGACCTGATCAACAATAAAGTCCAGCTCTCGCAGGCGATGGAAGCCGCGCAGCGGGTGATCCCGGAGGTGCTGGCGGAGTTGGAGAAGATGACCGGCCGCGCCTACCCGGTGCTCGACGCCTACCGGATGGAAGACGCCGAGGTCGCGACGGTGCTGCTCAACTCGGCCGCCGAGACGGCGAAGGAGACCGCGGACGAACTGCGCGCGCACGGTAAGCGGGTCGGCGTACTCTCGCCGAACGTGCTGCGGCCGTTCCCCGCGGAGGCGTTTCGCCGGGCACTGCGTCCGGTGAAGTCAGTCACGATCGGCGACCGCGCGGATTCGTACGGCGCGGGCGGCGGCAACCTGTCGCTCGAGGTGCGCGCCGCGATCCAGATCGACCCGCAGAACGACACCAAAGTCTTGTCGCGCATCTACGGCCTCGGCGGCAAGGACTTCTACGCGGCCGACGCCGCGCAGTTCTTCGAACAGGCGATCACCGCCGCGCAGTCCGGGCACGTCGCCGAGCCCTTCGCCTACCACGGCGCCACGCCCGGCAGTCCTGACAGCAGGCCGCGGATCGGGCTGCCGCCGCTCTCTGCGGCCGAAGTCTCGCGCGGCATGGCGCAGGTGCACCGCGATGAAGCGACCGGCCGGCTGAAGGTCGAACTCCAGCCGCTGTGGAAGATGACCGAGGTGCCCAATCGCATCGGGCCGGGACACGGCGCGTGCCCCGGCTGCGGCGCCTTTCCGACGCTGCACCAGGTCTACAACGTGCTCGAGGGCAACATCGTCGTGCTGTTCCAGACGGGCTGCGCGATGGTCGTGACCACCGGCTACCCCTCGACAGCGCACCGCATCAACTACATCCACAACCTGTTCCAGAATGGTGCTGCGACCCTCTCCGGGCTGGTCGAGATGTACCACGAGCGCGTGCGGCGCGGCGAGCTGCCCGCCTCGAAGGACATCACGTTCGTGATGATCTCCGGCGACGGCGGCATGGATATCGGCATGGGTCCGGCGATCGGCGCGGCGAACCGCAACCACCGCATGATGATCCTCGAGTACGACAACCAGGGTTACATGAACACCGGCGCGCAGCTCTCGTATTCGACGCCGTTCGGCCACCGCACCTCCACGAGCGAGGTCGGGAAGAGCCTGCCGGGGAAACGCTACCACCACAAGGACACCGCGCAGATTTTCGCCGCGTGCCATCTGCCGTACGTGTTCACCGCGAGCGAGGGCTATCCCGAGGACCTGATGCGCAAGGTCGCGAAAGCGCAGTGGTACGCGAAGCGCGAAGGCCTCGTCTACGGCAAGATCCTGTCCTTCTGCCCGCTCAACTGGCGCACCACGGACGATGCCGCCCAGCCCGTGTTGCAGGCGGCGATCGACAGCTGCTTCTTCCCGCTCTACGAGATCGAGCACGGCCACACGACACTCACCTACGATCCGGACGCGACGGATCGCCGTCATCCCGTCTTGGACTGGTTGCAGCTCATGGGCAAGACCCGCCATCTGCTGACGCCGGCGAACGCAGCGATCGTTCAGGGGATCCAGGCCGAGACCGATCGCCGCTGGGCGCGACTCAAGGCCATGCACGAGCACCCGTTGCTATAGGCAGGACACAGACATGCCCCGTATCCTCGAAACGCGCAGGCTGACTCCGGTCACGAAGTATTTCCTCATTGACGCCCCACTCATCGCCGCGTCGGCGCATCCGGGACAGTTCGTCATGCTTCGCGTGCGCGACGGCGGGGAGCGCATTCCGATTACGATCGCCGACTACGATCGCGATGCGGGCACCATCACGATCGTGGTGCAGGAAGTCGGCGCCACCACCAAGCGGGTGTGCGCGCTCGAGGCGGGCGACGAAATTCTCGACGTGGCAGGTCCGCTGGGCGGGAAGATCGAGATCCCGCCGGGCGGCCATGTCTGCGCCGTGGGCGGCGGTTTCGGCTCGGCCGCGCTGCTGTGCCTGATGCGCACGTTCACCGCCCGCGGGGACATGACCACGGCAATTCTCGGCGCGCGCAGCAAGGATCTGCTGATCCTCGCCGACGAATTGCGGCCACTCTGCAATAACGTCGAGATCTGCACCGACGACGGCTCGGCCGGATTCCATGGGTTCGTCACGCAACGCCTCGCGCAGATGATCGATGGTGACTGGCCCGGACGGCCCGATCACGTGGTCGCGATCGGCCCGATGGCGATGATGCGCGCCGTCGCGGAGACGACGCGTGGCCCCGGGGTGAAGACGCTCGTCTCGATGGACCCGCTGATGGTCGACGGCACCGGTATGTGCGGCGGGTGCCGCGTCACCGTCGCAGGCAAGGCGCAGTTCGCGTGCGTCGACGGTCCGTGCTTCGACGCCCACGAGGTCGACTTCGACGTCGCGATGCGACGCAACAAGGCATACGTCAAAGAAGAGAGGCAGGCGCTGGACCGGCTCACCTGCATGGAAAATAGGGAGGCACGGTAATGCCAGTCAAACGCGTGGAAAAGACACCGATGCCGGTGCGCGAGGCGCAGGCGCGCGCGCACGACTTCAAGGAAGTCAACACAGGTTACACGGCGTCCCAGGCCGCGTTCGAGTCCGAGCGCTGCCTGCGCTGTCAGGATCCGGTGTGCGTCGACGGCTGCCCGGTGAACGTGCCGATCCCGGAGTTCATCCATGCAGTGCAGACCGGCGACATGGCGGGCGCCGCCAGGATGCTGCGCGCGTCGAACCCGCTGCCGGCGATCTGCGGGCGCGTCTGCCCGCAGGAATCCCAGTGCGAGGCCGAATGCAGCATGACCCTGCGCTTCGATCCGGTGGCGATCGGGCACCTCGAACGCTACGTGGCCGACTGGGAGCGCACGCAGCCGCCCGCGGTCGCGTCGATTCACACGCGCAACGAAAAGATCGCCATTATCGGGGCGGGTCCCGCGGGTCTTGTCTGCGCCGGCGAACTAGCACGGCTCGGCTACCCGGTCACGATCTACGAGGCGTTGCATGCGCCGGGCGGCGTGCTTCGCTACGGTATTCCGGAGTTCCGTCTGCCGAAGGCTGTTCTCGACTGGGAAATCGGCCTGCTGAAGACGATGGGCGTCGAGATCGTCTGCAACGTCATCATCGGCAAGACACTCACGCTGGATCAACTCTTCGACAAGCTCTGTTACACAGCAGTGTTCATCGGCACCGGCGCGGGGTTGCCGCAGTTTTTAGGCATTCCGGGCGAGAACCTGAATGGCGTGATGTCCGCCAACGAGTTCCTCACGCGGATTAACCTGATGCGCGGCTATGACTTTCCCGAGTCGGATACGCCCGTGCGTGTCGGCAAGCGCGTGGCAGTGATCGGCGCGGGGAACACCGCGATGGACGCCGTGCGCACGTCGTTGCGCATGGGCGCCGAGGAGGCGATGATTGTCTACCGGCGCAGCGACCAAGAAATGAGCGCGCGCGTCGAGGAATACCACCACGCCATCGAGGAGGGCGTGAAGTTCCACTGGCTCACCAACCCGCTCGAAGTCATCGACGACGGCAGCGGCTGGGTGGGCGGCCTCAAGTGCCAGCAGATGAAGCTCGGCGAGCCCGACGCGTCGGGACGGGCACGCCCGATCCCGATTCCGGGCTCGGAGTTCGTGATCCCGGTGGAAAACGTGGTGCTGGCAATCGGGACGACGCCGAACCCGCTGCTGACCCGCACGACATCAGGCCTGCTCACCAACAAGAAGGGCTGCCTCGTGGCAGATGAGAAGACCGGACTCACCTCGAAATCACTGGTGTTCGCCGGCGGCGACGCGGTCACCGGCGCCGCCACGGTAATCCTGGCGGCGGGCGCCGGCAAGCGTGCCGCACAAGCCATTCACGACGCCCTCGCCTCCCGCAACTAACCCCTGCGGGTACGCGGCCGGCCTGCAGAAATCATCACTGCCTATCAAACGTAGCTTTTGTAGTGCGGGTCGTACATCTGCGACTGCACGTCGGCCATCACGTCCTGCGGCTTGGGCTTGCCGGCAAGCCCCTTGTGGTAGGCGTCATCGGCGACGGCTGCCGCGATGTGCGCGGAGACTTCGCGGATCCGCGGCAGCGCGGGATAGAGGCTGCCCTGATCGAGGTCGGATTCGGTCACCAGGTGCGCAAGCGCGTGTGCGGCGGCCATGAACATGTCGTCGGTAATGTGCCGTGCGCGGCTGACAATCCCGCCCAGCCCCACACCGGGGAAGATATAGGAGTTGTTGCCCTGCCGTGGAACAAACGTTTGGCCGTTTAATTGAACGGGGTCGAACGGGCTGCCGCACGCGAACAGTGCGCGCCCGCCGGTCCAGCGGTATGCCTGCTCCGCGTCGCACTCCGCCTTCGACGTCGGATTGGACAGCGCAAACACGATGGGCCGCTCATTGAGCCGCGCCATCTCCTCCAGTACCGACTGCGTAAACGTGCCGCCGACCGCGGCGACGCCGATGATGCCGGTCGGCTTCAGCGCTTTGATCGCGGCGAGAAAATCGGATACCGGCGCGTGGTCGTGCGCATAGGGCGCTTTTTGCGCCGCGAGATCGGTGCGGCTCTTCACCACCAGCCCCTTCGAATCGAAGAGCCAGCACCGCTCGCGCGCGGCGGCCTGCGTCAGTCCTTGCGCCACCATCGCGGATACGATGAGATCGGCAATGCCGGTGGCGGCCTCGCCGGCGCCGAGGAACAGAATTTTCTGATCGGCAAGTTTTGCGCCGGTAATGCGCAGTGCCGAAAATATTCCCGCCAGCGCGACCGCCGCGGTGCCCTGGATATCGTCGTTGAAAGTGCAGATGCGGCTGCGGTACTTTTCTAGCAGGCGAAACGCGTTATGGTTGGCGAAGTCCTCGAACTGGATGAGAACACCGGGGAACACTTCATGCGCGGCGGTGATGAATTCCTCGATCAGTTCGTCATAAGGCGCGCCGGTGATGCGATGCTGCCGCAAACCGACATAAAACGCGTCGTTCAACAGACTTTCATTGTTGGTGCCGACATCGATCGTGACCGGCAGGCACAGCTTGGGATGGATCCCGGCGCACGCCGTATACAGCGACAGCTTGCCGACCGGGATGCCCATGCCGTTGGCGCCGAGATCGCCGAGGCCGAGAATGCGCTCGCCATCCGTGACGACAATCAGCTCGGCCGGATAGGGCCAGTTGCGCAGCACCTGCGCCACGCGCCCGCGGTCGTTGGCGCCGATGAAAATGCCGCGCGGCCGCTGGTAGATATGCCCGAAGTTCTGGCACGCCAGCCCGACCGTCGGCGTATAGACGAGCGGCTGCATCTCGTCGATGTTGTCGCACAGCACGCGAAAAAAGAGCGCCTCGTTGCGATCGTGCAGCGAATTCAACGCGACGAATTTTTCGAGTGAATCGGACAGTTTGCGCAGGTTAACCAACACGCGCGTGACTTGCTCGTCCTGACTCAACACATGCGGCGGCAGCAGCCCGCGCAAGCCGAGCGCGTCGCGCTCCTTCTCGGTAAAGGCCGTCCCTTTGTTCAATGTGGGATCCTGCAGCATCGCAAGCCCGTGTTTCTCGGCTTGCGGCATTTTGATTACTTTCTGGCCAGGCATGATTTGTGGTAATCCTCTGGGGGCAATTCAGCGACCGGCGCCTTTGCACGGCAACCCGTCCAACGCTTTCCATGGCACGCACTTATTCAAGGACTATGCTAAAACGCTGCCGTTTGAATGCGTTGATCTAAATCAAGGGCTGCCGTATCATCCGCACGCGCCGCGCGGCCAAGTGAGGTATCATCGCGCGCAGTCCATGACCTCCTCGGCCCGCGAACAGGCGCGGCGACATGCTTGCGATAACTCAACTGGAATGCGTGCGCGGCGAGCGCCGGCTGTTTGCCCATCTCGATTTCGAGGTGGCGCCGCATACGCTGCTCGAAGTGCGCGGCCCCAACGGCAGCGGCAAGACGAGCCTGCTGCGCATTCTTTGCGGGCTGCTGCCCCCGGCCGCCGGGACCATCAACTGGTGCGGCCGCGATATTCACGCGCTGGGCGATGAATATCACGCGCACATCGCCTATCTCGGGCATTTGAGCGCGGTAAAAGACGAACTGACCGCACGCGAAAATCTCCGCCTGTCGGCGCTGGCCGCCGGTCTGCCAGCCGGCGCAACGGATATTGATGACGCGCTGCGCGAACTCGGCGCTCACGATTTTTATCATCTGCCGTGCAAAGCGCTGTCCCAGGGACAACGTCGTCGCGTCGCACTGGCCCGCCTGTGTCTCTCCGCCGCGCGCGCGCTGTGGATACTCGATGAACCATTCACCGCGCTCGATACTGCAGCGCTGGCACTGACCCGGGCGCTGCTCGAGTCGCATCTGGATGCGGGTGGCATGGTGGTGCTGACTACACACCAGGAAGTTGCAATTGCCGCGCGCGTCACGCGGCGCGTGGAACTCGGGCAATGAACAGCCCGCGCCTCACGGATGCGCTGTGGGCCGTCGCCGGCCGCGATTTGCTGAGCGCTTTACGCCATCGCGCGGATCTGATGACCACTTTGATCTTCTTCGTTATCGTCGCCAGCCTGTTTCCGCTCGGCGTTGGTTCGGAAACCGCGCTGTTGCGACTGATGGGACCCGGCGTCGTCTGGGTAGCGGCATTGCTCGCCTCCATGCTGGCTCTCGCCCGGCTCTTTGCCGGCGATTATGCCGACGGCACCCTGGAGCAACTCGCACTTGCGCCGCACCCACTGACGATGCTGGTACTCGCCAAAATCGCAGCGCATTGGCTGGTATCGGGCCTGCCGCTGGTTATCGTTGCGCCACTGCTGGGACTGCAGTTCGATCTGAATGCCGACGCGCTGCTGGTTCTGCTAGCATCACTCCTCCTGGGCACGCCGACGCTGAGCCTGATCGGCGCGGTTGGCGCCGCACTCACGCTGGGGGTGCGCGGCGGCGGCGCGCTCTTGTCGCTGCTCGTGCTGCCGCTGTATGTGCCGGTGCTGATTTTTGGCGCCGGTGCGGTCGAAGCGAGTGCCGCCGGGCTGGGTGCGGCGGCGCATTTATCGCTGCTCGGCGCGCTGCTGCTGGCGTCATTGGTATTCGCGCCGTGGGCGACCGCGGTTTCCCTGCGTATTGCAGTTGAATAGGAAAATAGACGTTTAGACGACCATGACAATCAACATCAACTGGTTCAAGTATTCATCGCCGGCAAGTTTCTACCCATTGGCGGGCAGGATGACACCGTGGTTCTTCGTCGCCGCGGCGCTGTTCGCGATAGGCGGCATCTACGTCAGTTTTTTCATGGCACCCACCGATGCCCAGCAAGGCGAAGCCTACCGCATAATCTTCATCCACGTGCCGGCGGCGTGGATGTCGATGTTCATTTACGTCGTCATGGCGTTGTGGGCCGGGGTCGGCCTTGCATTCAACACGCGCCTCTCATCGATGGTGGCGTCGGCACTCGCGCCGACCGGGGCCATGATGACATTCGTCGCGCTGTGGACGGGCTCGCTGTGGGGCAAGCCGATGTGGGGCACGTGGTGGGTGTGGGACGCGCGCCTGACCTCGGAACTAATCCTGCTGTTCCTCTACTTCGGCTTCATGTCACTGCAGGCGGCGATCGATGACCCGCGGCGCGCCGACAAAGCGGGCGCGGTAATTGCCTTGGTCGGCGTCATCAACGTGCCGATCATTTATTTTTCAGTGAAATGGTGGAACACCCTGCATCAGGGCGCCTCCGTCAGCCTCACGCGCAGTCCGAGCATGGCAACGACCATGCTCGCCGGCATGCTGTTGATGGCGCTGGCGTTCTGGATGTACAGCATCGGCGTGATGTTGATGCGCCTGCGATGCATCATTCTCGAGCGCGAGCGCAATAGCGACTGGGTGAAAGAATTGAAGGAGCGGCAGGCATGAACTGGGGCGGCGTATCAGCGTTTCTGGCGATGGGCGGCTACGCGGGATTCGTGTGGGGATCCTACGGCGTCACTGCATTGTGCATCGCATTCGAAGTTACGCTGCTGATTGCGCGCCAGCGCAGGCTGCACCGCGAAATCACCAACGGACAGGCAGGCCCGCGCTCATTTCGAGATTAGGCCGCTTCTGCTGAGCTTTTAAAAATACGTTACGCTCAGTTCCCTCATCCCCGACACTTCTCCCGGGAGGAGAAGGGGGCTACGCGATGGCAGCGACAACTCCCGGAAGCAAAACAGCCTGCGGGCTGCGCTCGAACAGCGGCGTGGGCTTGCAGACGCCGTAGCCCTGAGCGTAGTCCACCCCCATGCTTCTGAGCTCTTGGATGATCGCATCGTTCTCGGCGTATTCGGCAACGGTTTTGATGCCCATAATGTGCCCGATGCGATTGATGGTTTCCGTCATGGCCTTGTCGATCGCGTCGCGCTCCAGGTTCTTGACGAATCCACCGTCGATCTTGAGATAATCGACCGGCAAATTCTTGAGGTAGCCAAACGAGCTCGTGCCGGTGCCGAAATCGTCAAGCGCAAACAGAAACCCCATGGATTTGCATTCCCTGATGAACTCGGCGGTCTTGCGCAGGTTGTTGATGGCCGCGGTTTCGGTGATTTCGAAACAAATCGAATGCGGCGGCAATGCATGCTCAAGGGCTTGTTGCCGAACGAAATCGAGAAAGCCTTCCGCGTTGAGCGATGTGCCGGACAAATTGATGGCGCAGGTCAGCGGCTCGCCGCCCCGCTCCGCCACCAGGGCGTGATAGCGGGCGAATACGGTGCTGACTACCCAGCGGTCAATAGCGGGCATCAGGTTGTAGCGCTCCGCCGCCGGCAGAAAGCTTCCTGGTTGGATCAGCTTGCCCTCCTCATCGATCATTCTTATCAGGACTTCGAGGTGGTTTCTCGATCCTGCTGCCGTGTTAAGCGGCAAATAAGTCTGGTGAAACAAGGTAAACCTGTTTTCTTCGAGCGCCGAATTTATGCGCGAGATCCAGCCGATCTCTTGCCGGCGCGCAGTCATGTCGCGGTCTGCGATGCTATAGGTACAGACGCGGTTGCGTCCCTGATCCTTTGCCCAGTAACACGCGGTGTCGGCCGCACCGAGAATCTCGATGCTGCTCGTGTTGTCGGAGGTGATCGCTGCGAGCCCGATGCTCACGCCGATAGTAAACACCTTGCGTTCCCAAATGAAGCGAAAGTCTCCGACTGCCGCGAGCAGATCCGCAGCGATGAGTTGCGCGCGTTCGAGCGAGCACCCCTCGAGCAGCAGTCCGAATTCGTCGCCGCCCAGCCGCGCGAGCGTGTCCGACTCCCGAATTCGCGTCTGTAACAGTGCGGTCAGGGCTTTGAGCAGTTCGTCGCCTGCGGCATGGCCGCTCGTGTCATTGACGACTTTGAACTGGTCGAGGTCCATGTAGCAGATGACGTGGTGCTTGGTCGAATTCCGGGCGCTGGTGAGCGCGGCCTTGATGCGATCTTCGAATTCACGGCGATTGACGAGCCCCGTCAGCAGATCATGCGCGGCCTCCCACGAACTGCGCTGGGCGGACTCGCGCGCGGTGCTCACGTCGCGAAATACCAAAACACCGCCTATGATCGTGCCGCTGCGGTCGTGGATCGGCGCTGCGCTGTCTTCGATCGCCAATCGGCTCGCGTCCCGCCG
>JAYVME010000457.1:0-7603 GCA_043759115.1 Betaproteobacteria bacterium
TTGAGCCATGCGAACACCGGCGCGAGATCGCCCGTGGCAATACGCGCATCGATATCCGGCGCGGCGCGGCGCATTGCCGCAAACCACTGCGCGGCATACATCGCGCCCAGTGTGTAGCTCGGAAAATAACCGAAGGCGCCTTCGGTCCAGTGCACGTCCTGCATGCAGCCGTCTTTGAAGTTGCCGCGAGTGTCGAGGCCGAGCAGAGTCTGCATTTTTTCGTCCCACAACGCGGGAATGTCCGCGGCTTCGATATCACCCTCGATTAACGCACGCTCGATCTCGTAGCGCAGAATGACGTGGGCCGGGTACGTGACCTCGTCCGCGTCCACGCGGATAAAGCCCGGCTTGACGCGCGTCAACAGTCTGCACAAATTTTCCGCGGTGAACGCCGGTTGCGCGCCAAACTGCGCAGTCAGCATGGGCGTCAGCAGGCCGACAAAACCGGGGCTGCGCGCCAGTTGCATCTCGAACGACAGGCTCTGGCTTTCATGGATGCCGTACGAACGCGCGACACCGACCGGCTGGCCCAACCATACACGCGGCAGGTTCTGCTCAAAGCGCGCGTGACCGGTCTCGTGTATCGATCCCATCAGGCTTTGCGCAAAATCATCCTCACGGTAACGCGTGGTAAGACGCACGTCCTCGGGCACGCCGCCGCTGAAGGGGTGCGTGCTTTCGTCGAGCCGCCCCGCTTCGAAATCAAAGCCCAGCAATTTCATGACGGAGAGATTCAACGCGCGCTGGCTGGCGGCGGGAAACGGCGGCGCCGGCGCGATCACTTTTTCGCCGCGCTGCTTCGCCTGCACGCGCGCGACGAGGTCCGGCAGCCAAAGTCTGACATCCGCGAAGATGCGGTCGATGTCGGCTGCGCGCACGCCCGGTTCGAAGCGATCCATCAACGCGTCGTAGCGCGTGAGCCCGGTATCGGCGGCGAGCAATTGCGCCTCTTCGCGCGCGAGCCGCACCACGTCGCGAAAGTTTCCGAGAAATCCGCGCCAGTCGTTGGCCGGGCGCTGGCTGCGCCACGCGTGCTCGCACTTCGCGCCCGCCAGCGTCTTCGCCTCGACCAACGCCTCAGGCAGCGCATTCGCGTCGCGCCAGTCGCGCCGCATCTCGCGCAGGTTGGCGCGTTCGACATCCGTGAGCGGCTCCTGCTCCGCCGCGCGCAACAATTGCGCGAGACGCGGCTCGGTGCGCGTACGATGTATCAATGCGTTCAACTCGGCCTCCGCCGCGGCGCGCGCCTCGTTGCCCTTCGGCGGCATCATCGCGTTGCGGTCCCAGCCGACTATCGCGCCTAGATGGTTGAAGCGGTACAGGCGCGACCACACGCGGCAAAGCTCGTGGTAATTGGGGGCGGATGCTGGTGTTGTGGACATGGACATGGTCACTGGCTCGCGGTTGATTGACGCAAATCAACCAGCGGCGGCCTGGGCGGAAGCATTATTCTTGTTTCGAGTATAGCTCACGGCGTGACAGTCTCGCCGCCTAACGCCGGTCACGGGCGCGCACCTGTATAATTATTGCCCCCGCCGCGATTGCCCATAGCTAGCAAGGCCCGAACATGAAACCCGACGATTCCGAATTTTCGCTGCCGCAACAACAAGTCAGTATCGACGTGCTGCTGGAAAAGTACGCGAAGGGCGGCGAGCGGACGGCGGACGACGTGCGGCGCCGCGTGGCGCGCGCGCTCGCCGCCGTCGAACAGCACCCGACGCGCTGGGAAAAGGAGTTTTTCGAAGCGCTGGCCGGCGGATTTATTCCAGGCGGGCGCGTGAATTCCGCCGCCGGCACCGATCTGCAGGCAACGCTCATCAATTGCTTCGTGCAGCCGGTCGGCGATTCAGTCTCGCAAACGGTCGATGGCCGGCCCGGCATCTACGTCGCGTTGATGGAAGCGGCGGAAACCATGCGGCGCGGCGGCGGCGTCGGCTACGATTTTTCCTCCATCCGGCCGAAAGGCGCATACGTGCGCGGCACGCATTCGAGCGCCAGCGGTCCGGTCTCGTACATGCGCGTGTTCGACCGCAGTTGCGAGACCGTCGAGTCGGCGGGCTCGCGGCGCGGCGCGCAGATGGGCATACTGCGCTGCGATCATCCCGACATTGAGGACTTTGTCCACGCCAAGGATCACGGCGACCTCTCCAACTTCAATGTCAGCATCGCGGTGACCGACGCGTTCATGCGCGCGGTGGAAGCAGACGGCGAATGGGATCTCGTGCATAAAACGCCGCCCGGCGCGGATGTCGTGCCGGCCGCTGGCCAGCGCAGTGATGGCGCATGGGTGTACCGCAAGGTGCAGGCGCGCGACCTGTGGCGGCAGGTCATGCAATCGACTTACGACCACGCGGAGCCGGGCGTGGTATTCATCGACCGCCTCAACGATGACAACAACCTGTCTTATTGCGAACAACTGGCCGCGACCAATCCGTGCGTGACTGCGGATACGCGATTGCACACTGCGTCCGGAATGATTCCGGTGGGTGAACTCTACGCGAGCGGCGAGCCGTTGCACGTTACAGTCGATAAACGCGCGCTTGGCAAGCAAGCAATGGGAACCTGTGTGCGTCGCGCCGTACCGGTATTTTTGTCGGCACCGCAAGCCGATGTTTTTCGTGTTATGACGGAGGATGGCTACGAAATCAAGGCGACCGCCTGGCACGATTTCTTCACCAGCCGCGGCAAGGTCAAGTTGCGCGATCTTTTGGTTGGCGACGAATTGCTCGTGCAGTCCGGTAAGGGTCAGTTCGGAGAGCAGGGATCGAAGTCCCTTGGCGACCTGCTTGGCCTGATCGCCGGCGACGGCCATTTTACGAATCGGGGCAACAATCAACAAGCTGCGATTGTCAATTTTTGGGGTGCCGATCAAACTCTGGCGCCGACTGTCGCCGGCTTTATCAATTCACTGATCGCCGGGCTGGCGATTTCGCCGAGATCATACTTCGTACAGCCCGTCGCGGTGCCGTCGCGCAATCATATGTTCATACGGTCCGTACTGCTTGCGCGAATTCTGGAGCAATACGGTTTTTCGGCAGCGACCAAACACATTGTGCCGGAAGTCGTCTGGCGCGGCACCGAGGAGTGTGTCAAAGGCTATTTGTGCGGATTGTTTCAGGCCGATGGCACGGTCAATATTTCCAGCGCCAGCCAAAGCTGTTCGATCCGGCTCGCTTCCAGCTATCCCGATCTGCTGAAAGGCGTGCAGACCCTGCTTGCAAATTTCGGGGTGTTTTGCCGCATACGGCACCGGCGCGGCGAAGGTATGCGCATGTTGCCGGACGGCCGGGGCCGGCAACGCCCTTACCAATGTCGTGCGGACTATGAGCTCATCATCGATGGCGAGTCACGCGAGCGGTTCATGCGGGAAATAGGCTTTCTCGGACCGGCCAAGACGGAAAAATATCGTGCGTGGGTCGCCGGCAAGGCACTATTCAAGACGCAGCGATTTACAACCAGGGTCCAGTCGATAGAACCCGTCGGCAAAGAACCCGTATTCGATACCACGCAGGCTGACGGCAACACTGTGATATTTAACGGGCTGGTAACCGGGCAGTGCGGAGAGCAACCGCTGCCCGCGTACGGCTGCTGCTGCCTCGGCAGCATTAATCTCACGCTGTTTGTCACCGACGCATTCCGGGCAAAAGCACGCTTCGATTTCGCGGCGTTCGCGCGCGTCATCCATCCGGCGGTGCGCATGCTCGACAATGTCCTCGACGTAACCGTGTGGCCGCTCCCGCAGCAGGAGAAGGAAGCACAGGCCAAGCGCCGGATCGGGTTGGGCTTCACCGGGCTTGGCGACACGCTCATCATGCTCGGCCTCAAATATGACACTGACGGCGCGCGCCGCATGGGCGCCGAGATCGCGGAGTTCATGCGCGACGAATCGTATGCGGCGTCGGCGGCCATCGCCAAAGAGAAGGGTGCGTTTCCTCTCTTTGACGCGCAACGCTACCTCGCGGCGCCGCACTTCGCCGCGCGCCTGCCGGCAGAGCTCCGGCAAAAAATCGCCGCGCATGGCCTGCGCAACAGCCATCTCTTGTCGATCGCGCCCACCGGCACGATATCGCTCGCCTTTGCCGACAACGCGTCGAACGGCATAGAGCCGCCGTATGCGTGGACTTACCAGCGCAAGAAACGCATGTCCGACGACACGCACCGCACCTACGACGTCGAGGATCACGCGTGGCGGTTGTACCGGCATAGCGGCGGCGATATCGACAAGCTGCCCGCGCATTTCATTACCGCGCTCGAAATCTCCGCACTCGATCATATGCGCATGGTGGCCGTTATCGCGCTGTTTGTGGATTCGGCCATCAGCAAAACCGTGAACGTGCCGGAGAATTATCCGTACGATGAGTTCGAAGATCTCTACTTCGAAGCCTGGAAGTCGGGTCTCAAAGGCATCGCCACTTACCGGCCCAATGCGGTGTTGGGCAGCGTGCTCTCCGTCACCCCGGCGACCGCAACCGCGGAGCCCAACGACCTCGATACCTCGGACACCGACCGACGCATCCGGCTCGAAGCCGCACCCGAGCCGGCATTGTGCAGCCTGCGCTGGCCCGGCCGCCCGGTGCTGCCCGACGGCAATCCGGCGTGGACTTATATGGTCGAATCGCCGTTCGGCCGCTTCGCCATCTTTGTCGGTCACGTCGAAAACGGCGTGCCCTACCCGTTCGAGGTGTGGATCAACGGCAACGAACAGCCGCGCGGCCTCGGCGCCATCGCCAAGACGCTGTCGATGGACATGCGCGCACTGGATGCGAAGTGGCTGCGCATGAAACTCGACGTGCTGACGCGCGCCGGCGGCGATGCGTTCGACTGCGCGATGCCGCCGGACGGCAAACCACTGCGCGTACCGGGCATCGTCGCCGCCTTCGCGCGTATCGTGCGCCATCGCGTGGACAAACTCGGCGCGCTGGCGGAAGCCGGCGGCAAATCGCCGGTGCTCAATGCATTGTTCGCCACCAAGGAACCCAAAACCGGCACCGACGGCACGATGTCGTGGACGGTCGACGTCTACAACCCGAGTTCGGAAGACGATTTCGTGCTGATGTTAAAAGAACTGGTGCTGCCCAACGGCCAGCGCCGGCCCTATTCCATGTGGATGGCCGGCGCCTATCCCAAAGCGCTCGACGGCCTGTGCAAGCTCTTGTCGCTCGACATGCGCGTCATCGATCCCGCGTGGATCGGCATGAAACTAAGGAAGCTCCTGTCGTATGATGAACCGCTCGGGGACTTCATGGCGCGCGTGCCGGGCACGGAACGCCAGGAAAACTATCCGAGCACCGTGGCCTACGTTGCACGTCTCATCATCCACCGCTACGCAATGCTCGGCATACTGGACGAGCGCGGCTTCCCGGTCGGCGACATGGGCATACTCGAAATGCCGGATGACGACCGCAAGCAGGCCGCTTTCAACTACCGGCCCGTGCACGGCAAGCTCTGCAAGGAATGCGGCAACTCGACCGTAATCAAAAAGGACGGCTGCGAATTTTGCACCGCCTGCGGCGCCATCGGTGCCTGCGGTTAACCGCCGGCACGCAGGCCGCGCGCGCCCCCGCGCATGAAAACCGTGCTGCTGCCTTCCGGCGAGCGCATACCCGCGTGCGGCCAAGGCACCTGGTACCTGGGCGATGACCGCGCGACGCGCGCCGAAGAGATCGCAACGCTGAGGCTCGGTCTCGACTTGGGACTAACCCTCATCGATACCGCCGAAATGTACGGCGATGGCCGCGCCGAGCAGCTCGTCGGCGAGGCCATTCAGGGGCGGCGCGAGGAAGTCTTTCTGGTCAGCAAGGTGTTGCCACACAACGCCACGCGGCGCGGCGTCATCGCCGCGTGCGAGCAAAGTCTCAGGCGTCTGCAGACCGACCGCATCGATCTGTACCTTCTGCATTGGCGCGGCAGCGTACCGTTGGCCGAAACGCTGGCCGCGCTGACGGCCTTGCAAAGCGCCGGCAAGATCCGCCACTACGGCGTGAGCAATCTCGATCTCGCGGACATGCAGGAGATGTGTCCGCTCACGGGCGGTGCGGCAATTGCGACCAATCAGTTGCTCTACAACCTGGCGCGCCGCGGCATCGAATGGGATTTACTGCCATGGCTGCGCGCGCGGCGTATTCCGGTCATGGCCTATTCGCCGCTCGAGCAGGCGCGGCTCGTCAACGATGAGAAGCTCGCAGCCTTCGCGCAACGCCATAACATGACGCCGGCGCAGGCGGCGCTCGCCTGGCTGCTCGCTAGCGACGACATCATCGTCATTCCGAAATGCGCGCGCCGCGAGCGGCTGCGGGAAAATTTCGGCGCCCTGGACCGCCGGCTGGATGCGGCACAATTAACCGAGCTCGATCAACTGTTCCCGCCGCCGCAAGGGCCGCGTGCGCTGGAAATGCTTTAGCCGAGATTTTCCATTAGCTCCGATTTCTAATGGAAGCCATTAGCGCAAGTCATTGATTACGATTACAGTTAGGGTATTTTCAGTTCAATTGAGTGATCGCGATTTCAGTGCGGGGGAATCATGGAATTTGAGCTGCGTTTTACCGACAAAGAAATTACCGCCTGGGGCGGTATGGGGTTGATGAAGCGCATGCTTGATCACCTCGGATTCGAGGCCGCCCTTGGTGCTGCCGGGCTGCCACAACAGGGCAGCAATCGTGGCTATCGCCCCGGGCAACTCATCACCCAATTCATGCTCTCGGTATGGTGTGGTGCCAATCGTTTTGAGCATGGTGAAGTCACGCGGCATGATCCGGTCTTGAAGCGCCTATTCGGCTTCAAGCGCATGGCCAACTTCAAGGCCGTCATGCGGCTGTTCAAAAAGTTTACGCAAAGCACGAATGAGTCGGTGATGGACAGCCTGTACCGCTGGATGTTCGGTCAATTGTCCATCAACGGCATCACGCTCGATCTGGATTCCACCGTGATGACCCGCTACGGCGCGCAAGAGGGCGCCGCACGTGGCTACAACCCGGCCAAACGCGGACGTGCCAGCCATCATCCCTTGATGGCCTTTGTCGCCGATACGCGCATGATTGCCAATTGCTGGCTGCGTCCGGGTAACAGCAGTTCGGCCAATAACGTGCAGGCATTCCTGGCCAATACCCGGCACCGTTTGGGCGGCAAGCAGGTGTCGCTGTTACGTGCCGATAGCGGGTTTAGCGACACGGCTTTCCTTGACCATCTTGATCAACAACAACTGCATCACATTATCGCGCTGCGTCAGAATCAGCCTTTGCAACGCGCGCTGGTCAATGCCGATGGTTGGTGGGTGCTGCAAGATGAGCGTGGCCAACCCGTCGAAGGTATCGAGTTGACGCGCTTTGCCTATCAGGCCAATACATGGAGCAAACCACGTTGGGTGGTCGGCATACGCCAGCACATCGAACGGCGTGCCGCGCCCAAGGGCAAGACCTTGAACCTGTTTGCCGATGATCCGGTGATCGGCAAGTGGCGATTTTCTGCACTGGTGACCGATTTGGATTTGCCGGCCGAGGCGATCTGGCGTATCTATCGAGGGCGTGCTGACTGCGAGAACCGGATCAAAGAACTCAAATACGACTTTGCCGCGGACAGTTTCAATATGAAGGATTTCTGGGCGACC
>JAYVME010000458.1:0-7602 GCA_043759115.1 Betaproteobacteria bacterium
TCAACGTCACCGACGAGGGCAAGGTCCGCCCGCTCGATCTCGCAATGGTCGCCGCACTCGTGCAGGAATCGTGCGAAGGACTCGGCCGCAACGTCGATCCCGACGTCATCATGCAGGCGACGCTGAAAGACCTGTACGAAGGCGTGCCGGTCGATGAAGTCCGCAAGTCGCTGATTCTGTCGGCGCGCGCGATGATCGAGAAAGATCCCGCCTACAGCTACGTCACGGCGCGCCTCTTGTTGCACACGCTGCGCCTCGAGACGGTCGGCGAGGAACTCACGCAGGCGGACATGAAGACGCGCTACGCGGAAGTGTTCCCGCTCTTGATCAAAAAAGGCATCGAAGCCGAACTTCTTGACGAGCGCATCGGCCACTACGACCTGAAGAGCCTGGGTGCCGCGCTCGATGCCAAGCGCGATTTCAAGTTCGGCTATCTCGGCCTGCAGATTCTGTACGACCGCTATTTTCTTCACGTGCGAGGGGCGCGCATCGAGTTGCCGCAGACGTTTTTCATGCGCGTCGCCATGGGGCTTGCCCTGAACGAGCCGGAGGACCAGCGCGAAGCGCGCGCGATCGAGTTCTACAACGTGCTCTCGTCGTTCGACTTCATGAGTTCGACGCCGACGCTGTTCAACTCCGCCACACGCCGCTCGCAGCTGGCGAGCTGCTACCTCACGACCGTGGCGGACGACCTCGACGGCATTTACGAGGCGATCAAGGAAAACGCGATGCTGCAGAAGTACGCGGGCGGCATCGGCAACGACTGGACGCCGGTGCGCGCGCTGGGCGCCCACATCAAGGGCACCAACGGCAAATCGCAGGGCGTGGTGCCGTTTCTGAAAGTCGTCAACGATACGGCGGTCGCCGTGAATCAGGGCGGCAAGCGCAAGGGCGCGGTGTGCTCGTATCTGGAAACCTGGCACCTCGACATCGAGGAATTTCTCGAACTGCGGAAGAACACCGGGGACGACCGTCGCCGCACGCACGACATGAATACCGCGAACTGGATTCCGGATTTGTTCATGAAGCGCGTGATGGAGAACGGCGACTGGACGCTGTTTTCGCCATCCGACGTGATCGACCTGCACGACATGTTTGGCAAAGCGTTCGAGCAGGCCTATATCGGCTATGAAGCGAAGGCCGTCGCGGGCGAATTGAAACTGTTCAAGAAGATTCCCGCGGCGCAGCTGTGGCGCAAGATGCTGACCATGCTGTTCGAAACCGGGCACCCGTGGATCACGTTCAAGGATCCGTGCAACATCCGCTCGCCGCAGAGCCACGTCGGTATCGTGCACAGTTCCAATCTGTGCACCGAGATTACGTTAAATACCAACGAAGACGAAATCGCGGTCTGCAACCTGGGTTCGGTCAACATGCCGGCGCACCTCGACGTCGCCACCGGCAAGCTCGATCTCGAGAAGTTGAAGCGCACGGTCGGCACGGCCATGCGCATGCTGGACAACGTGATTGATCTTAATTACTACTCGGTCAACAAGGCGCGCAATTCCAACTTCAAGCACCGTCCGGTCGGCATCGGCATCATGGGCTTTCAGGATTGCCTGCACATGCTGCGCATCCCGTACGGGTCGCCAGCCGCGGTCGAATTTTCGGACCGTTCAATGGAGTCGATTGCCTATACGGCGTACGCGGCGTCGGCGGATCTGGCTGAAGAGCGTGGGCCGTATTCGACGTTCAAGGGATCGCTGTGGGACCGGGGTATTTTCCCGCATGAATCGTTAAAGCTGCTCGCAGAAGAGCGCGGCGGCTATGTCGAGACCGACCTGTCCGTCACACTGGACTGGGACGTCCTCCGGCGGCGTATCAAAGAGGTCGGCATGCGCAACTCCAATTGCGTCGCCATCGCGCCGACCGCGACCATCGCCAACATCACCGGGCTCTCCCAGTGCATAGAGCCCACGTATCAGAACCTGTATGTGAAATCGAACCTGTCCGGCGAATTCACGGTCGCCAACGAGTACCTGGTCGAGGACCTGAAGAAGCTCAATATCTGGGACGAGGTGATGATCTCCGACCTCAAGTACTTCGACGGCACGCTCGCCAAGATCGACCGCATTCCGCAGGAAGTCCGCAACCTCTACGCAACTGCGTTCGAGGTCGAGCCGAAGTGGCTCGTCGAGTGCGCGGCGCGCCGGCAGAAGTGGATCGACCAGTCGCAGTCGCTCAACATTTACATGGCCGGCGCGTCCGGCAAAAAGCTCGATGAAACCTACAAGCTCGCCTGGCTGCGCGGCTTGAAGACGACCTACTACCTGCGCACGATGGGTGCGACGCACGTGGAGAAGTCAACCGGCAAGACCGGCGGCGCGCTCAATGCGGTGCCGTCGGATGGCGGCATCGCCGCGGCGCCGGCGACCGATGCCCAGTTTTGTTCCATAGACAATCCGGAGTGCGAGTCATGCCAGTGAAAAACAGGACTGAGGACTAAGGGAATAAGGACTGAGTCCTCAGCACTCAGACCTCATGGCTAATGAAAGAGGCAGACACAGAGCAACCAGGCGGGCCTACCGACAACATCTATAAAAGGCGCGTCAGCAGTTGATCGTTGTCCACCCATAAAATCAATAAAGGAGAACAGCATGTTGCAATTCGAAGAAAATACGACCCACGGCAGCGGCCTTGCCGCGGCCGGGCTGCAACCGATGGCAGGCGCGGCGCGGCAGATCGGCACGCTGCCGCATGATCCGGCCGCCGCGCTCGCGGCTCTGGCGCCCAAGCCGGCGGCGGCGCTGCGTCGCGTCAATGCGGCCGACAAACGCATCATCAACGGCCAGACCGATGTCAATCAACTGGTGCCGTTCAAGTACAAATGGGCGTGGGAGAAATACCTGTCCGCATGCGCCAATCACTGGATGCCGCAGGAAATCCAGATGAGCCGCGACATCGCGTTGTGGAAGGACCCGAACGGGTTGACCGACGACGAACGCCGCCTTATCAAGCGCAACCTCGGTTTCTTCGTGACCGCCGATTCGCTGGCCGCAAACAACATCGTGCTCGGCACCTACCGCCATATCACCGCGCCCGAGTGCCGCCAGTATCTGCTGCGCCAGGCGTTCGAAGAGGCGATTCACACCCACGCCTATCAGTACATCGTCGAGAGCCTGGGCCTGGACGAGGGCGAAATATTCAATGCTTATCATGAGATCGACTCGATCCGCGACAAGGATGAATTCCTGATCCCGTTCATCGATACGCTGACCAACCCGCACTTCACGACCGGCACGCCGGAAAACGACCAGAAGCTACTGAAGAGCCTGATCGTGTTCGCCTGCGTCATGGAAGGGTTGTTCTTCTACGTCGGATTCGCGCAGATCCTGGCGCTGGGGCGGCAGAACAAAATGACGGGTGCTGCCGAACAGTACCAGTACATTCTGCGCGACGAGTCGATGCACTGCAATTTCGGCATCGACCTCATCAACCAGATCAAGATGGAAAATCCACACCTGTGGACCGCGGAATTCCGCGTGGAAATTCAGGAGATCATGAAGAAGGCGGTCGACCTCGAATACCGCTACGCCGAGGACACCATGCCGCGCGGCGTGCTGGGGCTCAACGCGCCGATGTTCAAGGAATATCTGCGCTACATCGCCAACCGCCGTTGCCAGCAGATCGGGATCGACCCGCTGTACGAAGGCGCGACCAACCCGTTTCCGTGGATGTCGGAAATGATCGACCTCAAGAAGGAACGCAATTTCTTCGAAACACGTGTGATTGAATATCAAACGGGAGGTGCGCTCAGTTGGGATTAAGCCTGCTAGCCAGGAGATATCCGAGGAATAGACGCCGCATGCATACCATCACCGAATGTCGCGCCGAGGACAACTACACATTGTGGTTGCGTTTTAATGACGGGCTGGAAGGCCACGTCTACCTGGGCGATCTCGTGCACACCCAGTATTTCAGGATGTTGTGCGACATCGACACGTTTAACCGGGTGGAAGTTGATCCGGTCGAAAACACGGTGACCTGGGAGGGCGGCATCAAGCTCGATCCGGAGGTGCTGTACCGCGATCTGGCCAGCAAAGCGCAGTCGGCTTTGCACTAGGGTAAGTCTCGTGTAGTCCGCAGCCTGGATGGTTGCGGCCGGTGGTAGCATAGGGGCGGTCGCTTGCGGCCGCTGGTAGCTGGTTTGGAACGGTTCGCCCGCGCAGCGTGCGCGGCGCGTGGTAAAACTTGACAGGAGGCAGTACATGGCCAAAGCGAAGAAGCGCAAACCAGCGAAGAAAAAGCCCGCTGCAAAAAATAAAAAAAACGTCGTCAGAAAATCCAAACCGGCGCGCCAGAAACCGGCCGCACGCAAACCCGTCGCACGCAAACCCGCGGCGAAGAAAAAATCAATGCCGGCAGCGCGGAAAAAGCCGGCAGCGAAGCGCCAAGCAGCCACCCGCAAACCCGCAGCTGCTCCCGCGCCGATGGCGCCGCAACCGATATCGATTCCGGGCGCGTGGCCGTTCCCGATGGCGAACCGGTCCTAGTATTCACGGTGCTGGTTGCGGTGCCTGCGGCGGGCCTCCGCGGGCAAGCGTGTCGCGCGCGACGATGGAGGCCGATCCGCGCAATATTGTATTCTGTCCGTATTCGATCGCCGTCTATACGCTGCCCGGCGAGCCGGGCAAGGTCTATCTTGCGTACCGCAAGCCGCTGGCGACGGGCTCCGCGCAATCGATGAAAGCGTTGCGCGAGGTGGGCAAGCTGCTTGAGGGCATCATGCGGGACGCATTAAAATAATCTGCCCGCCAATCAGCGGATATGGAACGCAAACGACTCAACGCCAGCAACCTGCGCGCGGCCGGATACGATGCGCGTAACCGCGTGCTTGAGATCGAGTTCGCAAACGGCGGCGTGACCCAGTATTCGGGCGTGCCGGAGGAGATTTACCGGCGGCTGATGAATGCGCCGTCGCCCGGCAGTTACTTCCACGACCAGATCGAAGAAAGTTTTACCGCCAAACGCGTGCGATGAGTGCATCGGCATCGATGTTCTTAATGCTTGACCCTGACCGGTGCGCTCAGTACAGTATCGCCCGACATGCGTGATAAGCATGGGCCGGCCTTTCTACGCTATCCGTCACGATTTTTCAGGAGGAACCGATGAAAACCACCGCTTTGATGGCCCGCCTGGGATTGGCCGCATTTTTTGCCATGCTCGCGAGCAACGCATTTGCACAGACCGACGGCTGCAAGAACCGCGGCGACCTTGATGTTCAGTTTTGCGACGAAAACAAGGATCTCGTCGCCGATCCGCCCAAGGATCCGAAGAAATTCAGAATCCCGAGCACGCTGGTGTTCACCTACACGCCGGTCGAGGATCCCGCGGTATACGAACAGGCGTTCCGGCCGTTTACCGATCACCTCGCCGCGTGCGCCGGCAAGAAGGTGGTGTTTTACCAGGTGCAGTCGAATGCGGCCGAGATCGAAGCCATGCGCTCCGGCCGGCTGCATGTCGGCGGATTCTCGACCGGCCCCACCGCATTTGCGGTGAACCTCGCCGGCGCGGTGCCGTTCGCGGTCAAGGGCGACGCCAAGGGATTCCAGGGCTACAACCTGATTCTGATCGTGAAGAAGTCGAGCCTGTTCCAGAAAATTACCGACCTCAAGGGCAAGAAAATCGCGCACACGTCGGCGTCGTCGAATTCCGGCAACCTCGCGCCGCGCGCGCTGTTTCCCCCGCTTGGGCTCGTCCCCGACACCGATTACAAAGTCGTTTACTCCGGCAAGCACGACTCGTCGATACTCGGCGTGAATGCGGGCGACTACGATGCGGCGCCGGTCGCATCCGACGTGTTTCACCGCATGGCGGGGCGCGGCGTGATCAAGGAGGACGATTTCCGCATACTGTATCGCAGCGAGACCTTCCCGACTTCGTCATTTGCCTATGCGCACGATCTCGAGCCCGCGTTCCGTGACAAGATGCTGAAGTGTTTCTACGACTACCGTTTCACGCCCGAAATGCAAAAAACTTTTGACGGCTCCGACCGTTTCTTCCCGGTGACTTACATGAAGGACTGGGCGGTAGTGCGCAAAGTCGACGAGGCGGCGGGCGAGAAGCACGACCGCGCGGCATACGAGAAGGAGTCTTCGAAAGAAGAGGCCGCGCGGAAAAAAGCCGCCGAGGAAAAAGCAGCGAAGAAGTAACCGCTGATGGACAACGCCGCCGCGCTGACCATACGGGGACTCAGCATGGAGTACGCGCGCGGCAAGCCGGTGCTGCGCGATATCAACCTCGATTTCGCCGCGCGCGGATTCACCGCGGTCATAGGTCCGTCGGGCACCGGCAAGAGCACGCTGATCCGCTGTATCAATCGTCTGGTCGAGCCGACCGCCGGCGCCATCCTGTTTCAGGGGCAGGACCTGGTCAAATTATCGGGGCGCGCGCTGCGCGAAGCGCGCCGCGGCATCGGCATGGTGTTCCAGGAATACAACCTGGTCGAACGCCTGACGGTGATGGAGAACCTGCTGACCGGCCGTCTGGGCTACGTCGCACCCCTGAAGGCGTGGCTGCGCAGGTTCCCGCCATCCGACATCCAGGAGGCGTTTGAGCTCTTGAATGTGGTCGGCTTGTCCGGCCTCGCCAATCAGCGCGCCGACAGCCTCTCCGGCGGCCAGCGCCAGCGCGTGGGCATTGCGCGCGCGGTGATGCAGCACCCGAAGCTGATGCTGGCCGACGAGCCGACTTCATCACTTGACCCCAAGACTTCAGTCGAGATCATGACGTTGATACGCGATCTGGGCGCCGCGAAAAACATTCCGATTATCGTCAATATGCACGACGTCGAACTCGCCAAACGATTCGCCGACCGCATCATCGGCATATCGGGCGGGGCGGTCGTGTATGACGGCGCGCCGGCGGGACTCACGGATGATCATCTCAAGTCCATCTATGGTGGCCAAGATTGGCTGAGATGAAAGTGAAGGGTGAAGGGTGAAGGGATTAAAATGTCCCCTCTCCCCCGCGACCGGGGGAGAGGGCTAGGGTGGGATCACGCATTCCCCCTTCCCCCTTCACTGGCCGGGCAATCAGCGCGGATAGTACACATGAGCAGTAGCCAAGCCGCCACGCATCCCATCGCGTTCCCGCCCAACTGGTGGGCGCGCGCCGGCTGGGTGCTGCTCGCCGCCTACATCGTCTATGCGTGTTCACTGCTCGATTTCACCTGGGCGCGTTTCATGGTCGGGATCGACAACGGGGCGCGTTTCATCGGCCGCATGTTCCCGCCGAGTTTTACGCGTTGGGAAATATTGCTCAAAGGCCTGACCGAAAGCATCGAAATCGCGGTGCTCGCTTCAGCACTCGGCATATTGGTGTCGCTGCCGATCGGGCTTTTCGCCGCGCGCAATCTGATGCCGGTCTGGGTGACGTGGCCGGCCCGCATGCTGATCGCGCTGTGCCGCTCGTTTCACCCGGTGATCGTCGCCATCGTGTTCGTCAAGGCGCTGGGATTCGGCGCGCTGTCCGGTATCGCGGCGCTGACGGTTGCGTCGGTCGGCTTCATCGGCAAGCTGTTTGCCGAAGCGATCGAGGAGATTTCGTTAAAGCAGGTCGAGGCGGTGCGCGCGACCGGCGCGCCGTTCATGAACGTAATCA
>JAYVME010000459.1:0-7600 GCA_043759115.1 Betaproteobacteria bacterium
AACTTTTGCAGCGCGGCGTCGCAGTTCCGGTAAAAATCGTCGCGCAACAACAGGTCTTCGGGCGGATAGCCGCACAGCGCAAGTTCGGGCGTCACCAAAAGGCTGGCCAACTGCGCGCGCGCGCGCTGGGTAAAGTCGAGGATGCGCGCAACGTTGCCCGCGAGATCACCGACCGTGCAGTTGATTTGAGCAATCGCGATTTTCATCGCGCTAATATATCATCAGGCCGGCATTCACTCTAAATGCGCGCTCAAACTCCCCTTGAATCCGTCCCCGCCCATCGTCGAAGTCCGCGACTCCATCGCCGGCGTCCCCGCGCACGAATGGAACGCGCTCGCCGGTGACGATCCGTTTCTGCGGCATGAATTCCTGCATGCCCTGCACGAAACAGGTTGTGCGAGCGCTGAAACCGGCTGGGCGCCGCGGTTCCTGATTCTGCGCGAAAATGACGCATTCGCCGGCGCGATGCCGCTGTACCTTAAATCGCATTCCTATGGAGAATACGTGTTCGATTGGGCATGGGCCGACGCCTATCAGCGCCACGGGCTCACTTATTACCCCAAATTGCTGAGCGCGGTGCCGTTTACGCCGGTTACCGGCAGCCGCGCCATTGCGGACACCGTCGAACGCCGCCGCCTGCTGGTCGACACCGCGCTCCAACTTGCCCGCGAAACACGCGTCTCGTCGTTGCACTGCCTGTATCCGACCGACGGACAGGCCGGCGAAATACGTGAGCACGGATGGGTGCTGCGCCACGGCGTGCAATTTCACTGGCGCAACGGCGGCTACGCCGATTTTGACGGCTTCCTCGCCACTTTCAATCATGACAAGCGCAAGAAGATCAAACAGGAGCGGCGCCGCGTACGCGATGCCGGCATCGTTTTTGAGTGGTTTCCCGGCGCCGCGATTACCGATGCATTATGGATATTTTTCAACCGCTGCTATCGCGAAACCTACCGCCAGCATCATTCGACGCCGTACCTCAGTCTCGATTTCTTCCGCGCCATCGGCCGCGGCATGCCGGAAAATATGGTGCTCATCGTTGCCATGCGCAACGGCCAGGCGATCGCGGCATCGCTCAATATCCACAACGGCAATCGCCTGTGCGGCCGTTACTGGGGCGCGCTTGAGCACCATCCGTCGCTGCATTTTGAAACGTGTTACTACCAGGTGATTGAATATTGCATCGCCAACGGCATCGCGACCTTCGAAGGCGGCGCGCAGGGCGAGCACAAGATCGCGCGCGGATTGATGCCGGTCCAGACGCACTCCGCCCATTGGCTGGCGCATCCGCAATTCGCGGCCGCGATCGAGGAATTCCTGCAACGGGAAACACGCGGCGTCGCCATCTATCTCGACGAATTAAACGAGCGCACGCCTTTCAAGCGGCAGCGCGCCGGGGATGAAGAGGTTTCGCCAGGGCAAAACACCGCCGGCTAGCACCATTGTGACAAGGCGGATTGCCGACTGATTTCGATTCAAGGGCCACTCAGCGGCGCGTACCGCTACGCACCGGCCCTGCCACACCACGCGCGTGATGAGATTGCACCGTGTTCGGCGAGGTTGCAAAAGAAACGGCGCACCGTGCGGTGCGCCGCGAGCAGTACGGTGATGTTATTTCTTGACGTCGGCCGGCGCCGCGGTGGGTGCCGGGGCCGCGGCCGGTTTAGGCGCCGCAGGCGCTTGCGCCAGACCCAGATCGACCAGCAACTTCTGCGCGGCGGCCTGCAGACTCTTTTCTCTCTCCGGCCAGCTTTGCTTGAGGCTGTCGAGCAGTACTTTAATTTTGGCGGCATCCGGAATCGCGTTACCCAGTTCGGCTGCCAGCGCGTCCATCTCGGAATTCATCGATGCCCGCACGCCATCGAGTGAGGCGCGGAATCCATCGCGCAGCGCGAGGATCGCGCGGGCGCTGTCAATTGCCTTCGCGCCATCGTCGGCAACTGGCGCCGCGGCCGGCGTCACCGCCGGCTGTCCCGTAACCGGTGCAGCGTCCGCCGCGGGCGCGCCAACCGCCATGATAAGTTTGCCCAGATCCTTGCCGTATTTTTTGGCGGCCTCGTCGCTTAGCTTGCGCAAGCGATCCGCACTTTGCACCGCCAGGTCCTTTTCCTGGGTCGCCACTGTCAGCTTCTGGTTCACCTCGTCCACCTGCAGCATGCCGTAACCGGCGCCAACCGCAACGCCGACAAGCAACGACACCACACCGACCAGGATCATTTTGATTTTGTCGCTCATTTTGTCTCTCCATTAAGTGAACAACGATATTTTTCCACGACTTACGCGGCCCGCTTTGCGCCCGCACAATTCAAACAGGGTTGTGAATAATATCATGCGTTGCCAAGCGGTGATGCGGCACTCACAGGATTTCTATGCGCCACAACGACGGCAACACGGTGCGCGCCAATTTTCAATGCGGGTCGATTCCCGTTATAGTAACAGCCGTCAGACACTGCCAAATACGCCATTCCCCGTGAAATTCTGCAGCAATTGCGGCGCAGCGGTAGCACTGCGCATACCCGAAGGCGACACGCTGCCGCGTTTCGTGTGCGGCGCGTGCGCGGCGATCCACTATCAGAATCCGCGCATGATCGTCGGTTGCATACCCGAGTGGGAAGACAAAATCCTGCTGTGCCGCCGTGCCATCGAGCCGCGTCATGGTTTGTGGACCGTACCGGCGGGCTTCATGGAAAACGGCGAAACCACCTATCAGGGCGCCGCGCGCGAAACGCTCGAGGAGGCAAACGCACGCGTCGAAGTGGGTCAACTCTATGCGCTATACAACATCCCGCACATCAACCAGGTCTATATTCTGTTCCGCGCGCGGCTGCTCGATCTTGACTTCAGCGCCGGCGCCGAAACTCTTGAAGCGACGCTATTTGCCGAGCACGATATCCCCTGGGAGCAACTGGCATTTGCCACCGTGCGCAATACGCTTATGCACTATTACAGCGACCGCAAAGCGGGCGACTACAAGTTTCACATGGGAACCATCGAGCCAGTGGCGCGCGCACAACCTCGCACGACCGCGGATTAGCCACAGTACGTGGCGCTTAGTTCAAGCCGCCGGCTCCCCGCGGAAAATCCTATGCGGCGCGCAGGGCGTCGATAATGCTCAGCCGCGCGGCGCGAATGGCGGGAAAGAAACCACCGACGACACCCATGACGAGCGCGAACGCGAGCGTTTTGACCGTGATCGCGGGTGTCAGCGTAAAGCTGAATGCAAGCTCGGAAAATGACTGCCAGTTCATGGTCGAGATCGTGAAGAACTGCATGAACGATGCAAGGAACAATCCCGCGCAGCCGCCGACCAGCCCCAGCAGTACCGCTTCGAGCAGAAACGCCGCCAGCACGCTGCGCTGACGAAAGCCCAGTGCGCGCAACGTCCCGATTTCCGCCGTGCGGCTGGCGACAGACGCATACATCGTGATCATTGCGCCGATCACGGCGCCGACCGAAAAAATAATCGACAGCGTGAGCCCCAGATAGCGGATGAAATTGGCCAGCACCTCGGACTGATCCGCATAAAAAGCCGTTTCCCGCTTGGCTTCGACCGTCAGCCGTTGATCACTTTCCAGACGCGCCTTCAGATCGTCGAAGCGGCCTGGATCGCTGAGTTTCAACACGAGCGCGGAAAAAATCGGACGCCGGAACGCCTGCATCAACTGATCCGCATCGCCCCAGATTTCAGAGTCGAAGCCGCTTTTGCCGGCATCGAACGTGCCCACGACCCGCCATTCGCGCTGGCCGAACCACAGCGTTTCGCCGATACCCGCACCTTTGAAGCGCTCCGCGGCATTGCGCCCGGCAACGATCTCCGACGAGCCGGGCCGAAACATGCGGCCCTCGATGATATGAACCTGCGGGCGCAAGGCCAGACCGTGCGGCGCCACCCCGCGCACCATGACGTTGGTCGGCTTCTCAGAATCGCGCTTGTTCAAATTGACCAGCACCACCGTCTCTTTCGACACCAGGCGCTCGCCGTCCGCGCCGAACGCCACTTCGGGCTGGCTTTCTATCAGCGCCGCCTGCACGCGGTCAATCGCGCTTTGCACTTCGGTCTGCGCCGAGCGCCGGATCACGACCACATTGTCGTATGAACCGGTCTCAACCAGCGTCTTGCGCAGCCCTTCTTCGAGCATCAGCACCGTTGCAAACACGAACACGACGAGCGCCATGCCGCCGGCGGTCAAGAGCGTGGTCAGCTTGCGCGCCCACAGGTTGCGAAACGTATAGGAAAACGGAATCTTCATCAGCCGACGCTGCGCAACCCGTCCACGATGCGGATATGCGCGGCCCGCACGCAGGGAACCAGTGCGGCAACCACGCCCACGATGAGCCCCGCGGCAACCTGCATGTAGAGCGTTTCGGTATTGACATAGAACACGGGAAACAGACTGCCCAGCGCCTTGCCGAAGCGGTCCGCGACCGGGAAAGTGAGTGCGATGCCTATCGTCGCGCCACAGCCGGCGATCAGCAGCGATTCGCCGAAAATCAACAGCGTCAAATGCGCCGGCCCGAAGCCCAGCGCTTTCAGCGTCGCATATTCGGCCATGCGTTCGCGCACTGTCATTGCCATCGTGTTCGCCATGACCGCCATGATGATGAATATCACAAGAAACGACACGATCTTGATCGCGACCACTATCGCCTCCGTCATTGACACGAAGCCAAGCTGAAACGCCTGCTCGGTCTCGGTCAGCGTTTCGGCCAGCGAATTCTTGAATGTCTGGTCGACCGCCGCGGCCACCTCGGCGGCGCGGTCGGCGCTGGTCAGCGCGATGACGTAAACACCGACGCTGTTCGCGCGGCGCGGCGCCGTTTTCTTCATCGTCTCGTTCAGATAATCCCATTGGAAAAAGAACTGCGAGGTATCGGTCTTCGCTTCGGCCCCGTCGTAAATCCCGCGCACCACGAACTCCCAGTTGCCCGGGAATATCGTGCCCTTCAATGTCACCGGGTCGCCCGGCTTGAAGCCGTACGTAGTGGCCAGCTTGCGCCCGACGATGGCCCCTTTCCGGTCGCGCAGGAACTCGCGCATTTGATCCGGCGGCACCACGAACTCCGGATACAGATCGAAGTAAGTCGACGCGTTGACTGCGAATTGCGGGAAAAAGTTTTTCTCGGTAACGTACACGCCGCCGAACCAGTTCGCGTGCGACACCGCCTTTACGCCGTCGACCTGCCTGATCTTCGCCGAATAAGTCAGTGGCAGCGAAAATACCAGCGAGATCGAATTGCGCGTCACCAGGCGCGTTTTGGATGCGGCTTCCGCTCCCGCATACCACGCATCAACCACCGTGCGCAGCAGTCCGAAGGCCAGTATCGCGACCACGATACCGAGCACCGTCAGCCCGGTGCGCAGCTTGTGCCGCAGCGCGTTGCGAATGATGAGTTTGAGGTAGTACATAGGACAGGACTGAGGACTGAGGACTGAGGACTGAGGACTGAGGACTGAGGAATTAGACCGTTTCTTCTCAATCCTCGATCCTCGATCCTCGCTCCTCAATCCTGCCTCAACTCGCCTTTGTCGAGATGCCGCACGCGATGCGCTTTGTCCGCGGAATGGGCGTCGTGCGTCACCATGATAATGGTCTTGTTGAGTTCGCGGTTCAGGCGGTCCATCAAGTTCAATATGCCCTCCGCCGCCGCGCGGTCGAGGTCTCCGGTCGGTTCGTCGGCAACCAGTATCGTCGGATCGGTAATGATCGCGCGCGCGATGGCAACACGCTGCTGCTGCCCGCCCGACAGTTCCGACGGAAAATGTTCCGCGCGATCGTCAAGACCGACCATGGACAACGCCGCGGTCACGTGCTCGTCGCGTTCACGCGACGACAGGTCAGTCAGCAATAGCGGCAGCTCGATATTCTCGAATGCAGTCAGCACCGGCATCAAATTGTAGAACTGGAAGATAAAGCCGACGTTGCGTGAGCGCCACGCGGCGAGTTCCGCTTCGTCGAGTGCCGTAATGTCGATGCCGCCGACGCGCAAAATACCGCTGTCCGGCTTATCGATGCCGGCAATCAGATTGAGCAGCGTGCTCTTGCCCGAACCCGACGGCCCCATCAGCGCGACATAATCGCCGGCGGCAATATCGAACGTGATATCGGTGAGCACCGGCACCACCTGACCGCCGCGGCGGTAGGACTTGACGAGATTTCTGATCTCAACGACAGGCTGCGTGGTTTGATTCATATGAAAAAATCTTTTGCGTCCTTCGCGTCCTTTGCGGTTCAATATCTACTTGGTCGGTAGCGCGACGCGCGCGCCGTCGTGCAATTTATCGGACGGCCGCAACACGACCTTGTCGCCGGATTTCACGCCCGCGCGGATCTCGATTAGATCGCCGATCTTCGCGCCGGTTTCGACGGCGACTTGCGCGACCTTGTCGTCCTTGATCACGAACACGACGTTTTTTCCCTCGCGTTGCGCTATCGCCGCCGGTTGCAACACCGTGCGCGCCGTGCGTTCGCCTTCCGGCATCTCCTGCGACAGAAACGAAACCTTCGCGCTCATTTCCGGCAGGATGCGCGGATCGAGCGCGTCGAAGCGGATTTTTGCCATCACCGTCGCCTTGGCGCGATCGACGGTCGGCACCATGCGCAGCAGGCGCCCGCGAAAACGCACGTCAGGCAGCGCGTCGAGCTGGATTTCGCACGGCTCGTCGAGCTTGATCTTGCCGAGATTGGACTCCGACACATCGGCTTCGACTTCGAGCGTCGACATGTCGGCCATCGTCACCACCGCCGCCTGCGATCCGATCGCCGAGGAAAACGGCGTGATGACGTCACCCACGTTGGCATTCTTCGTCAGCACCACGCCGTCGAACGGCGCGCGGATCAGAGTCTGCTCGACACCGACCTGCGCCGCCCGGTAATTGGCCTGGGCCACGGCGATTGACGCATTGAACCCGCTGATCGCGGATTTCGCTTTCTCGTAGCGGGAGACCGCCGTGTCGTGAGCGGCCTGCGACACGAAGTTTTTCACGAGAAGATCGCGCGAGCGGTTGAAATTGCGCTCGGCCTCGTTCAATTCCGCCATCCCCTGTTCGCGGTTGGCCTGCGCGAGCTTGATGCCCGCCGCTGCCTGCTCCATTGTCGCCGTGACATCGCGGTTCTCGAGCCGCGCGACGATTTCGTTTTGCCTGACGCGTGATCCTTCGCGCACGCCGAGCCATTCGAGGCGGCCGGTTGCCTTTGAAGCAATCGCCGCTTTGCGCTGCGCCACCACGTAACCCGTGGCGTTAAGCAGCGTAAACGATTGCGATGGATACGCCATCGAAACCGTCACCGGCTCCACGACCATCGGCGCCGTCATGCTGCGCACCGCAATGGCGATGGCAGCGACCGCAACGATCAATGCGGCGATCAGCCACTTGGGGCGGCGGCGCGGCGCCGCGAGTGCCACACCGCGGTCAATTCTGAGTCTGGATAAATCGGTTTCCGCCATTTTCTTTCCTATAGATTCAAACCGGCGATGATTACCCGGCACTATTCGCGCACTGCGCCGGGCACGTCAGCGAGGCGCCTATCGCACGCGAAGCGGCTCAGGGTGTCGAGATAATCGGTGCTTTCAGGCATGCGCAAACCCGCGACAAGTA
>JAYVME010000460.1:0-7592 GCA_043759115.1 Betaproteobacteria bacterium
ATTCGCCGGCGCATTTGGCGACAAATCCGCGAGGTTTAGTGCATGGCGAGTGAAGAAATCGAACAGAGGCTCGACGACGCGTTGCGGCTGTTGCAGGCGGGCGCGTTCACCGAGGCCGAGCAGATCTACCGCCAAATCCTCGCCGCCGATCCGGATACGGCCGACGCCTGGAATAATCTGGCGCTGATTTGTTATCAGGATGGGCGCCTCGGCGAGGCGGCAGAGGCGGTGGAGCACGCACTGCTGCTGCGGCCGCAAATCCCGCCCTATTGGCTCATGCGCGGCAATATCGCGCTGGCGCGGCACCGCGGTGACGACGCGCAGGAGAGCTTCACCCGCGCCATCGAGTTGGCACCCGATTTCGCCGAAGCGCATTACCGGCGCGCGCTTGGGTACCATCGGGCGCATCATATCGACGCGGCGGTCGCGGATTATCGCGAGGCGGCGCGTTGCGCGCCGGATGTCGCGGAAATCCATTTTCAGCTGGCCGAAGCGCTGACGCTGCGATCCAGCTTCGAGAACGCGATGCATGCTTATCAGCGGGCGTTCGTGCTCGATGCGGGAGGCGAGCTCGATCGCCGGGGTTGTATCGACTGCATGCGAAATCTGCGGTTTGAGTCGCTGCCTGAATTCTGGCGCGCGGAGATCACGCGCTTTTTCGCGCGGACGGACGTCGACAAAACCCGTTATGTCGGCGTGGGTTTGCAGGCGCTCGCGGTGCGGCGTGAATTTCGTGTAACCCTGCTCGCCGCGCGTCAGAGCGACACGCGTTTCGAGCCGGGCTCAGTGGCGTTGCGCGATGTCATGCGTGACGAATTGTTCATGCTTTTGTTGCGCGACGCGTTGATTGCGGATCCGGAGTTCGAGATCCTGCTCACGCGACTGCGCGCCGATTTGTTGCGTGATGATGCGTTGCGTGCGAGCGCGCCGCTGGATTTTCTGTGCGCGCTGGCGGCGCAATGCTTCAACAACGAATATGTGTTTGCCGAAAGCGACGCTGAAAATACGCACGCGGCGGCATTGCAGCGCGAGGTTGAAGCGCAATTGCAGGCGGGCCGTGCTGTAACTGAATCGACGGCGCGATCATTGGCGGTTCTCGCCATGTACCGGCCGCTGCATGGCATTGCCGGGATTGAAATGTTGGTGGCACAACCGCAAAATCCCGCCGCCCTGGCGCCGCTCCTCAAGCGGACGATCACTGACCTTGTGACGGAGCGCACGCTGCGGGGGGCTATCGGTGTCATCGGGGAAGTCAGCGACGAAGTGTCGCGGGAAGTGCGCGGGATGTACGAGGAAAATCCCTATCCGCGCTGGTTTACCCTCGATCGCTGGCCACCGCTCCCGTTCGCCGAATGGCTCGAGCGTGAAGTGCCCATGCTGGAGTCAACCGGCGAAGTTTCCGCCGCGCCGCGCATATTGGTCGCCGGTTGCGGCACCGGGCAGGATGCGATCTGGCTCGCCACCGACATCGTGGGCGCCAGCGTGCTGGCGGTGGACCTGAGTCTGGCCAGCCTCGCTTACGCGCGACGCATGGCCGACGAACTGGGCGTGCGCAACATCGAGTTTTGCCACGGCGATATTCTGGGCCTGGGCGACCTCGCGGAGCGATTCGACCTCGTCTATTCGAAAGGCGTGCTGCACCACATGCGCGAGCCGGCCGCCGGCTTGCGCGTCTTGTCTACGCTGTTGCGGACGGACGGCCTGCTGAAAATCGGCCTTTACAGCGAGCGGGCGCGCGCCAGCGTGAACGCCGCGCGCGCCATCATCCGCGAGCGGCAGATCACGCCGACCGCGACGGCAATTCGCGAGTTCCGGCAGCAACTATGCGCGGCGTCGAAGGAATCCCCTTTGCAACCTTTACACGGCTTCATCGATTTCTATTCGATGAGCATGTGCCGCGACCTGATTTTTCATGTGCAGGAGCACCAGTTCCGGTTGCCGCAGGTGGTCGCGATGCTCCGCGAACAGGGCCTGACGGTACTGGGCATGTCGGATCTGCCGCGCAACGCCGTCGCCGCGTACTGCCGGATGTTTCCGGGCGCGGACGTGACGGCCGATTTTCAGAACTGGGACGCGTTCGAGGCGCAGACCCCGGAAACTTTCATGAATATGTATCAGGTGTGGTCGCGGCGGCCTGCGCCGTGAGTCGGCGAAGATTTCGGTTCGGCCAATGAAAGAATCGGGGATTTTTCCGGCGAGCAGTGGGCGCATGACACGATGAAAGTAGTCTGGATTGTGCCGCGATCTTCGTTGCAGATCGGCTCGGAGGGATTGCGCGCGGACATGGCAAGCGTCCGTTATCGGGTAATCATTCCGGTGCAAGGACCGGCGGGACACCGGCGGGCGCCGGTGGCCGGTTGCCAATCCATCCAGCGGTTCGCGCTTGCCGCGAGTTGCGGGTCGGCGGGCCACAGCCTGCCGTTGCCATACTTCGCGGCGAGATAACGCACGCAGGAATTCGACTCCCACAGGATGACGCCGTCGTCGTTGATAGTCGGCACCAATCCGTTGGGATTGAGCGCGAGGTAGTCGGGCGTCTTGTTTTTGCCGAATTCGCCGCCGACGTCTTCACGCTCGAACGCGAGCCCAATCTCGTCGCAGCACCACAGCACTTTTTGCACGTTGCTGGATGTCTTGCGGCCGAGAATCTTGAGCATTTTTCCTCGCATATAAGTCCGGATGCCGCAGCATACCGCCGCGCGCGCGGATTTGTTGACAGGGCATCGTGATAAAATCACCGTCGATAGCAAGCAGGGCGGCCAGTGGCCGCCTTAGCGCGGCAACCTTTCTTACTTTAGCGCGGCCGACATGAGCGATGCGACACTGATCAGCGAAGAGTACCGGAGGATGCAGCAGCAACTGCATGAAAACCCCAATTACGGGGTCGCCTCCGTGGCTTACGCGCCGCTGGTGGCGGAACTCATCGAGAAAGTTGGCGCGCAGGAGATGCTCGATTATGGCGCGGGCAAAGGGCGGCTGGGGCTCACGCTCAAACAGCACCTCAAAAGCCCGCCGTCGATCCGGCATTACGATCCCGCCATTCCTGCATGGTCGGCGCGGCCCGAGCCGTGCGGGTTCGTTGCCTGCATCGACGTGCTCGAGCATATCGAGCCGGCTTTGCTCGACCACGTGCTCGACGATTTGCAGCGGGTAACCGCCGGTTTCGGAATTTTTACAGTGCATATCGGCGCCGCCAAAAAGGTGTTGTCGGACGGGCGCAACGCCCATCTGATACAGCAACCGCCGGCCTGGTGGCTGCCGAAATTTTTCGCCCGCTTCGAACTCCTGACCTTCAACCAGATGCCCCAGGGTTTCTGGGTGGTGGTCGGCCGCAAGCAAGGCTGATTTTTTCAAGCCAATGCAACCGCCGATGAACGCAGATGAACGCGGATAAAAAATCAGGAGCGATAAAAGAACATTAGCCGCGGAACGCAGCGAGAGGCGAAGCAATCCGGTGTGATTTTCTGTCTGGCTTTTTCTCGGTGAATCCGTGGTCCGTTGCAGTTTTCATTTGGCTTTTTATCCGCGTGTATCGGCGTTCATCGGCGGTTGCATTGACGATTTAGCGGCGGTTCCATCGGATGTAGATCCCGTTTGATGGCAATCAGAGGTTCATTAGGCGTGGGCAGGTCTGACGCCAACCCGCCGTTTTCGTTTAGACGCGGCGACGCGCACACCGCTCGTCGCTCCTGCGACACGACGCTTGCTGGTTTTCTGTGGTGCCACATTCATGCTCGCGACTTCCTCGAACAGATGCGGGTGTTTGTCCAGGATCCTGAACAGCTTTACCAGCGCTAAGGGAGGTTTTGTCTTGCCGCTTTCGTAGCGGCTGAATGCGTTTGTGCCTCCGCCGAAGACCGTGGCGGCTTGTTGTTGAGTCAGTTTGAATCTTTGGCGAAGGTTAGCCAGCAGGTCAATGGGAGCCAGCCCCGCATTGACTTTCTTGTTGAAGGCCAGCATTTCCTTTGAGGTGCGAACCGACTCACCCGCCTCCATGATGATTTCCTGGCACTCGGGGTTATCGCAGTATCGCCCTTTTACGCTCCCGATCACCGTCGCCTTTCCCTTGTAGGGGTACGGCATATCCCGGGTGTCGAGAACAACGCTGCCAGTTCCACAGACCGGACACTTCATTCGTCTTTCTCCTTGAATGGGCTATGCGCTTTTCCACGGAACCTAGATTAACCTACTTGGTTAAATTTGGCAAGTAGGTTAAATCTGTGTTTTTGATTTTATCGGCGTGCATCGGCGCTCATCGGCGGTTGCATTGACGATTTAGCGGCGGTTGCATTGGGTTTAACGATTTAGCGGCGGTTCTGGGGGCGGGGTGCCGAAGCATCTCCTTGCGGTCGCCTGGACGCAGATCGTCACGCGCGACACGAGTGCAGCGCGTTCATTGACATCATTATGCCTTAATGGACATAATTCACTCAATGTCAAAGCAGCCTCGAAAACCTCTCAAATGGATTGGCTCTTCCAAGCGTGATTTGGATGCCATGCCAGAGGAAGTCAAAGACGTCTTCGGGCACGCCATTGATCTGGCTCAAGCCGGAGGCAAGCACCAAGACGCGAAGGCAATGAGCGGGTTTGGCTCTGCAGGCGTGTTAGAGGTAGTTGAAGACTATCGCAGCGACACCTACCGGGCTGTCTACACGGTCAAGTTTTCTGGATGGATTTACGTACTGCACTGCTTTCAGAAGAAATCCAAGAGTGGCATCAAGACACCCAAGGAAGATGTGGCGCTGATCACCGCGCGACTAAAAGCCGCGAAGCAGGATTACGAATTCTGGCAACGACAGCATGGAGCATAAAAATGAGCCAATATACCAAAGTGACCGTCGAAGAAGGTAGCACCAATGTCTACGCTGACTTGGGGTATGTCGACGCAGCGGAGATGCAACGCAAATCTCAACTCGCGGCGGAGATTGCCCGAGGGATCAAGGCGCGCCGTTTGACACAAGACGGCGCCGCCCTGCTGCTCGGCATTGATCAATCCAAAATTTCGCGCATCACCCGAGGCCAGTTCCGCGGTATCAGCGAGGCCAAGTTATTGGAACTGGTGACCCGGTTGGGTCACGACGTGAAAATCGTCGTGGGCCCAGTGCGCCGCCGCGCTGGAAAAATAGAACTGCAGTTCGCCTGACTTTATTTATCAAGCAGGCGCGATACGCTATTGAATGGTAGTGAGCGCGGCAGTGGCGCGCGCTCGCCAAGCTAGTGCACGTGACAGTAGGTTAAATCTGTGTTTTTGATTTTATCCGCGTGCATCGGCGTTCATCGGCGGTTGCATTGACGATTTAGCGGCGGTTCCATCGGATTTAGATCCCGTTGGAGTTCGGCAAGCGCGGCGTTCCAGTCGCCGTGCAGCGACTGGCGGTAGACCGTGAATCCCGGAAACCACGGCGACGTTTTTCCCGTATCCATCCAGCGCCATTCCGCGGGACACGGCACCAGCACGCGGGCGGTTTTGCCGACGCCGGCGCGCAGATGCATGTTGGTGTTGCTGACCCCGACGTATTCGTCGATTAGCGCAAGCAAAGCCAGCATGGCCTCGAGATTTTCGTTCAGATCCGTAAAATCGTGCACCTGTTTGCCGGTTGCGTCCGAGAGCGCGGCAATTTCTTCCGCCTCGGGTTTGCGCTGCAGCGCGATGAGCGTGCCCGGAAAATTCTTTACTGCCGCGGCGATCAGCGGCAAACCGATTTCCTTGTAGAGCGTCCACGCAGCGCCGCCCTGGTCGCGCGGCGGGACGCCGCCGCGCCAAGTCAGGCCCAGGTACGGCGGATCGCCGATTTGCGCCAGGCGCAGCTTGATGCCGGCGACATGTGCGGCGAGCGGCGCAAGCACGAGCGGCGGCGGCAGGCGCGGCCAGAAGATCGCAATGCGTTCGGGAAAAACTCGTGTGCGGGCTGTCGTCGCACTGGCGTCAACCGCCGGCAGCGTACACGCGGGATACACGCTCAACGCATGCGGCAAGTCCCCGGCCAGCATCACAATATCGGCGTGCGGCGGTGCGGCCGTTTCGGCGAGGACTGCGCCGATACTCGCGACGCGCGCGAGCAGGCTGCGCAGCTTGTTGCTCGCGCGGCAGGTGATGCGCGCGCCCGCGGCATGCAGCCGCGGCGCATAGCGCAGAAAGAAAATCTCGTCGCCCAGCCCCTGCTCCTGCAGGACACAGATATGGCTGCCGCTGACAGCGGGCGGCAATGTCCGCGCTAACGCAATGGCGGGGTGCATTTCCGCAAACCGCGCGCGCGGTTCGCGATGACCATACTCGACCCAGCCCTCGGCCAGGCAGCCGTGCCGCAGCAATACCTGAGCGAGGACCTGGCGCGTGGAATTTGCGCGCGGATCGAGTGCGAGCGCGCGTGAGAGCCAGCGCAGCCCCGGCGCGAAAAAACCGGCGTCGGCCAGGGCCGACGCGTAGTTTTCGATCGATTTAGCGTCCTGCGGCGCGTGCTGCGCCGCCGCGCGCTGGCATTCAAGCGCTTCGAGCAAGCGCCCCTGGTGGGCGAGTGCTGCGCCCAGAAACGTATGCGCGAGCGGCAATTCCGGGGCGCGCTTGATGATCTCGCGGCAAATCCCGGCCGCCTCGTCGAAACGCCCGAGATCGATGACGACTGAAGCGAGATTGCAGCGCGCGGGCAAATGATCCGGCGCGATGTCGAGGCACGCGCGGAACTCGCGTTCGGCCTCCTCGAAGCGCAGCGATTTGTGCAGCACGTTGCCCAGGCTGTTGCGCGCCTCGACCGATTGCGGATCGAGCTCGAGCGCCCGCTGGTAACAGACCAGCGCCTCTTCGACGCGTCCCTGGTCGCGCAGCGCATTGCCGAGATTCAGCTGCACCAGTGCGTCTCGGGGAAAGCGAACCGCGAGCCGGCGCAGCAGCGCCTCGGCGGCGGAGAACTTGCGCTGCATCGCCAGCGAATTGGCGATGCCCAATTGAAACCGCACGTTGCGCGGGTCGAGGCGGCTTGCTTTGCGAGACGTTGCGCATGATTCGTCATAGCGGCCGGCGGTAAAATACGCGTGCGCCAGATTGCCGATGACCGTGGGGTTGTCGCGCAGCTTGCGCGCGGCGCGCTCCAGATAGTGAATCGCCTGCCCGGTGTCGCCGAGCTGCAGCAGCGCGACGCCCAGCAAATGCAGGGCATCCGGATGCTCGGGGGCAACCGCCAGCGCCTGTCGGTAGGCCGCTTTGGCGGATTCAATATTCCCCTGATTGTGACAGCGTATGCCGGACTCAAGATGGGCCCGCAGGATTTCCTGGTTAGACATAAGGGAAATTATAACAGGTTGAATAGTTGGGAGTTTTGCGAGTCGGTGATGGATATCGCTGATGGATCATGGGTAATGGGTAATGAGTGTTTTTGCCCTATTACCCATGCGCTGGCGCCGGCGGTCGAAAAACCGACTGTTGTATCAGCGCAACAACGCGACGCTTCCGGCATACGAAAAAGCACGTTTTTGTTGAATTACGCGGAGCTGACTCGGCATACTTCGTTTAACCCTTCGATTTGGGGGGAGCGCCACGTTGCCGTAAGGGAGTATTTTTCCGGGAACGACGGCATCTAAAACTGAACAGGAGATTT
>JAYVME010000461.1:0-3241 GCA_043759115.1 Betaproteobacteria bacterium
ATCGCGCAGACCGGACGCAATACCAACCATATCGATGTTGCCGCGTGCACGGAGAAGGGCATCGTGGTCGCCGCCGCCGGTAGCGGCACGCCGCATGCGACCGCGGAACTCGCGTGGGGACTGATACTCGCCAGCCTGCGCCATATTCCGCATGAAGTCGCAGAGCTTAAAAAAGGCGTGTGGCAAACGACCGTCGGCACCGGGCTTAACGGCAAGACGCTGGGGGTCTACGCGCCGGGCCGTATCGGCAGTTGCGTGGCGCAAGTCGGCAAGGCGTTCGGCATGCAGGTCACGTGCTGGGGGCGCGATGCGTCGAAAGCCAAGGCGCGCGAAGCCGGCTATGAAGTGCCGGCGAGCCGCGAGGAGTTCTTCGCCAATGCGGATGTGATCAGCCTGCATATCCCGCTTAACAAGGAAACGCGCGGCATCGTCACCGCCGCCGACCTGGCGTGCATGAAGACGAGTGCATTATTCGTGAACACGAGCCGCGCGCCGTTGGTGGCGGCGGGTGCCCTCGAGGCGGCGCTGAAGAAGGGCCGCCCGGGTTTCGCCGCCATTGATGTCTATGAAGAAGAACCGGTGGTCGGCGGCGATCACCCTCTGCTCAACATGCCGAACGTCATCTGTACGCCGCATCTGGGCTACGTCGAGAAATCCACCTACGACTCATACTACGGCGCCGCAATCGACGGCATCGTCGGCTTCGCGACCGGCAAACCCGTGAACGTGCTTAATCCGGAGGCGCTGGCGAAAAAGTGATCGAGAAGCTATTTCAAAAACAAGATGCAACCGCCGATGAACGCCGATAAACGCGGATAAGGTCAAAACCAAGTGAATCGGTAATGTGTAATGGCAAGGAAGGATGGGTAGTTTTACTTTTAACTCACCACATACTCATCATCCATTGCATCGGCGTTCATCGGCGTTCATCGGCGTTCATCGGCGGTTCCGCACTGTTTTGAGGCCGCCTCTGAATGACCGCCCGCGCCGGCCGGTTACTGGTCGTCGTCGACGTGCTTGTATTGCGACGCGAGGTGTTGCTGGACGCTCGGCGGCACCGGTTCGTAATGGCTCAATTCCATCACATAGGATCCCTGACCGGCGGTGACTGACTTCAACCGCGCCTGGTAGTTGTTGAGTTCCGACAGCGGCACGCGACCGGCGATGGTGACCATCCCGCCTGCCGCGCTCTCGGTGCCGCTGATCTGGCCGCGCTTGGCCGCTATATCGCCGGCGATGTCGCCCATATTGGCGGCGGGCGCGGTGATCTGGATGTTGACGATGGGTTCGAGCACGATGGGCCGCGCCTTGAGGATCGCGTCGAGGAAAGCCCGTTTGCCGGCGGCCACGAAGGCGACTTCCTTCGAATCCACCGGATGGTGCTTGCCCTCGTAGACGATCACGCGCACGTCCTGCATCGGAAACCCGGCGAGCGGCCCCATCATTAGCACCTCGCGCACGCCTTTCTCGACCGCCGGAATGAACTGTGACGGTATCGTGCCGCCCTTGACCTGGTCGACGAACTCGAAGCCGGCGCCGCGCACGAGTGGCTCGATCTTTAAAAACACTTCGCCGAACTGCCCCGCGCCGCCGCTTTGTTTTTTGTGGCGGTGATGGCCTTCGGCTTTGGCGGCGACCGTCTCGCGGTAAGGAATGCGCGGAGGTTTGGTCACGACTTCGACGCGGTACTGTTTCTGCATCTTGTCGAGTATGTAGCGCATGTGCAGGTCGCCCAGGCCCCGGATCACCGTCTCGCTGCCGTTGTGGTCGATGCGGAAGCACGGATCCTCGGCGGCGAGCTTGTGCAGCACTTCCGAGAGCCGCTGCTCGTCGCCGCGGCGCTTCAATTCGAGCGCGAGCGCGTGCATCGGCACCGGATATTCCATCGGTTTCAAATAGATATGGTCTTCGTCGTGTGTATCATGCAGCACGGCGTCGAGCGTGATCTCGTCGACCTTGGTCACCGCCGCGATGTCGCCGGGCACGCACGCGTCGGTTTCGACGTGCTCCTTGCCCAGCAGGGTAAAGAGATGCCCGACCTTGAACGGCTTGCGCCCGTCGCCGATGAAAAGCTGCGAATCGCGCCGGATGGTTCCCTGGAATACGCGGAACGCTGCCAGCTTGCCGACGAACGGATCGACCACGATTTTGAAGACGTGCGCCAGCACGTGCTTTTTCGGATCGGGTTCGGCGCGGATCTCCCTTGCGTTATCACCCTCGCCTGTGTAGAAGGGCGGCGGGTTGCCCTCGGCCGGATTCGGCATCAGCTTGGCGAATACGTCGAGCAGCTCCTTCACGCCGGCGCCGTTCTTGGCCGACGCGAAGCATACCGGCACCAGGTGCCCGTCGCGCAGCGCCTGCTCGAACGGCGCGTGCAATTGCTCGGCACTCACCTCGCCCTGCTCGAGGTAGGTCTCCATCAGTTTCTCGTCGATTTCGACCACTTGCTCGACCAGCGCGCGGTGCGCGTCTGCCACCGACGAGAAGTCCGCCGCGCCTGACGGGTTGAAAAAGCAGTCGACAACCTGTTTGCCGCCGCCCGCCGGCAGGTTGATCGGCAAACACTCCTTGCCGAACGCACTCTGTATGCCGGCGAGCAGCGCGGGCAGATCGACGTTGTCGGCGTCGATCTTGTTAATGATGATCATGCGGCAAAGGCCGCGCTCGCGCGCCCATTGCATCATGCGTTGCGTGATCATTTCGACGCCGTTCTGCGCGTTAATCACCACTGCGGCGGTTTCGACGGCGGCCAACGCATTCAGCGACTGGCCGAGGAAATCCGGATAGCCGGGCGTGTCGATCAGATGGATGTGCGTATCGCGGTGGGTAAAATTGACAATGGCGCTGGCGAGCGAGTGCTTGAACTCTTTCTCGAGCGGGTCGAAATCGCATACGGTCGTGCCTTTGTCGATGCTGCCCGGCGCGGGAATGGCGCCGGATTGGTGCAGCAACGCTTCCGCCAGAGTGGTCTTGCCGGCGGCCCCGTGTCCGACCAGGGCGATCGTGCGTATCGTGTCCGTGGCGTACTTCGGCATATCGGGCTCCCCAAGGCCGGCGCGTGTTCGGTTCCGAGTATAGAGACGCGCCGGACGGTCTACAAGACGGATGGCGTCAGTTTTTGAGGTACATCAACCTCGCTTAAGCCGAATGGCACTTACTTAAGCCTCACCGGCATAGGCGTATGAGGCGAATCGGTTGAAAGTAAAGAGAAAGGCTGGCTGGGATTGGTAAGATGTTGTCG
>JAYVME010000462.1:0-7583 GCA_043759115.1 Betaproteobacteria bacterium
ATACCGCTTACGCGTTTCAGGGCGGCAGCACGCTGACGGTCGCCGCCGTGCTCGATGCCGCCGCGGCTTATCGCACGCGCTATGTGACAGTCACCGGCGGCGAGCCGCTGGCGCAAAAGAACTGCCACGCGCTGCTCGCCGCGCTGTGCGACCGCGATTATTCCGTGTCGCTTGAGACGAGCGGTGCAATCGATGTTTCCGCGGTCGATGCGCGGGTCTCGAAAATTCTCGATATCAAAACACCCGGCTCGGGCGAGGTGGCGAAGAATCTGTGGGGTAATCTCGCGCACCTGACGGCGCGCGACGAAATAAAATTCGTGATTTGCGACGTAGCCGACTACGCATGGGCAAAGCAGCAGATCGCCACGCGCGATCTCGCCGCGATTTGTCCGGTGCTCATTTCGCCGTCGTACCACGATCTCACCGCGACCCATCTTGCCGACTGGATATTGCGCGACCAGTTGCCGGTGCGCCTGCAAACGCAACTGCACAAGCAACTGTGGGGCGAGCAGCCCGGCCGCTAGGCTTGCGCTGTGAATGCATAATGTTCTGGCTGGCGCTGATGACGCTCGTGATCGTGGCGCTCGCGATGGGCGCTTTGGTGCGCGGCAATCGATCGATCCGGTTCCTGCGTGATATTGTACCCGCGCTGCCCGCGCCGCCGCCGCGGGTGTCGGTCGTGATCGCGGCGCGCGATGAGGCGCGCGGCATCGAGGCCGCGCTCGATTCGCTGCTCGCGCAGGATTACCCCGACTTTGAAGTGATCGTCGTCGACGACCGTTCGAATGACGCGACGCCGGAGATCCTCGCGCGCAAAGCGGCATCCAATGCACGCCTCAAGGTGGTGCGCATCGATGAACTGCCGGCCGGCTGGCTCGGCAAAAATCACGCGCTCGAACGCGGCGCGCGCGTAGCGACCGGCGGCATACTTGTATTCACCGACGCCGACGTGGTCATGCGGCGCGATGTTCTCGCCCGCGCGGTGAGCTATACGCTGATCGCAAGCCGCGATCACGTGACAATCTCACCGGAGGTTGCGACGCCGGGTGTACTCCTTGGCATGTTCATGGGTGCGTTTACGATGTTTTTTACGCTTTATGCGCGGCCGTGGAAGGCGCCGGATGCGCACAGCCGCTGCTTCATCGGCATCGGCGCGTTCAACCTGGTGCGCGCCGAGGTCTACCGCGCGGTGGGCGGACATAGCCGGATAGCGCTGCGGCCGGACGACGATATCAAGCTCGGCAAGATCATCAAGGACGCCGGTTATGCGCAGGAGATGCTGTTCGGCGGCGGTCTCCTGCGCGTCGAGTGGTATCCCACGCTCGCCGCGCTCGCCCACGGTCTGGAGAAGAATTCGCTCGCCGGCGTCGATTACCGCGTGATGGCGATGCTCAGTGGAACTCTCGCGCAGTCAGTGATGTTCATCTGGCCGTTTTGCGCGCTCGCCGCGACTTCCGGCGCGACCCTCGCGCTTAATGCCGCGACGTGCTGCGTTTTGCTTGCGGCTTACGTCGAGACCGCGCGGATGGTCGGCGCACCGCGCTGGTATGCGGTGGGATTCCCGCTGATGGCCGCGATATTCGTGTGGATACTGTGGCGCGCGACGTTTATAACGCTGCGCGACGGCGGCATCACCTGGCGCGGGACCCGCTACCCGCTTGCCGCGCTGAAGGCGAACCGGGTTTAGGACGATCAACGATGACGAACGCGGTGGTATTGCTGTCCGGCGGGCTGGATTCGGCGACGGTGCTCGCCATTGCGCGCAATGAGGGCTACGATTGCGAATGTTTGTCTGTCGACTACGGACAGCGCCATCGCGCGGAATTGCATGCGGCCGCGCGCGTCGCGCACGCGCTCGGCGCGCGCGGGCATCGCGTGACCACGCTTGACCTCGCGGCGTTTGGCGGTTCGGCGCTGACCGATACGGCTATCGCGGTGCCGACACGCGGAATTACGGCCGGCATTCCCGTCACTTACGTTCCCGCGCGCAATACGATCATGCTGTCGCTGGCGCTGGCGTGGGCCGAAGTGCGCGGCGCGCAACATATTTTTTTCGGGGCGAACGCGGTCGATTACTCCGGCTATCCGGATTGCCGGCCCGAATACATGCGCGCATTCGAGACGATGGCGAATCTCGCGACCAAGGCGGCGGTCGAAGGCCGCGCGCTTACGCTGCATACGCCGATCATCAGCCTAACCAAGGCCGACATCATCCGCCGCGGCGTGGCGCTCGGCGTCGATTACGCGCTGACCGTCTCGTGCTACCAGGCGGATGCCGAAGGCCGCGCGTGCGGCGTGTGCGATGCATGCCGCCTGCGCAAAGCGGGCTTCGAGTCTGCCGGCGTCGCCGACCCGACGCGCTACCGGCGCTAGACCAATCGCTGGCGGGCGGCACTCGGTCGCGTTAGAATCTATCGACTGATCAGTTCGGAGAAAACAATGGAAGTCACAGCTAATCTGGGCGCAACAGTCGCATGGTGCGGGTTCGCGCTCGGCCTCTTGTTCGGCGCGGTCGGCAATAAAGTCAACTTCTGCACCATGGGTGCTGTTTCCGATGTCGTCAACATGGGCGACTGGGGGCGCATGCGCATGTGGTTGCTCGCAATCGCGGTGGCCATACTCGGTTCTTATGCGCTGTGGCATGCCGGTCTCGTCGATCTGTCGAAATCGATTTACACCGCGCCCAATTTCGCGTGGTTGTCGTTTGTCGTCGGCGGTTTTTTGTTCGGCGTCGGCATGACGCTCGGTTCCGGCTGCGGCAGCAAGACGCTGATCCGCATCGGCGGCGGCAACCTGAAATCGCTGGTGGTCTATGTGTTCCTGGGCATTTCCGCCTACATGACGCTGCGCGGACTGTTCGGCCAGTTCCGCGTGTCGGTGCTGCAGCCGGTCGCCGTCAATTTCGAAGCCTACGGCCTCAAGGGGCAGGATCTGCCGTCGCTCCTGGCGGGCACCGGCATCGCTATCAAAACGCTGCGCGTGGCGTGCGCCGCGGTTGTCGCCGCGGCGCTGCTCGTTTTCGTGCTGAAGAGCCGGGAATTCCGCGCGAGTTTCGATTACGTGCTGGGCGGCGTGGTGATCGGACTGATCGTGGTCGCCGGCTGGTACGTGACCGCGCATCTCGGCTACCGGGAAAATCCGGACACGCTCGAAATGACTTTCTTCGGCACCAATACGCGCGCCGCCGAATCGGTTTCATTCGTGGCGCCGCTGGCCTATACGCTTGAACTCTTGATGCTGTGGACCGATAAATCGCTCACCATCACGTTCGGCGTCATGGCGGCGCTGGGCGTGGTCGCCGGTTCATTCGCGTATGCGGTCATGAGCAAGACATTCCGTTGGGAGGGCTTTACCACCATCGACGATCTGCGTAACCACATCATCGGCGGCATCCTGATGGGATTCGGCGGCATCACCGCGCTCGGTTGCACCATCGGCCAGGGCATTACCGGCGTCTCGACGCTCGCGCTCGGATCGATACTCACGTTCTGCGCGATCATCGCCGGCTCCGCGGCGACGATGAAGTATCAGTACTGGAAAATCATGCGCGAAGGCTGAGCGGGCGTGCCGCGGGATGGCACGCCCGCTCAGGAAAATCAAAGCAGACTATTCGAGCGGATCCAGCCGCACGACGCGATCGTTGAGCATGGAGCCGGTCCCGGCGCAGGGCCGGTATGCGTGTTAAATTGACCGGGTTGCGCGTAAGCGGTAGAATTCGCGCCTTTTGCGGGCGGTTAGCTCAGCTGGTAGAGCAGCGGACTTTTAATCCGTTGGTCGCGAGTTCGAATCTCGCACCGCCTACCATTTCGAAGGGGTCAGCCAGTGGCTGGCCCCTTTTGTTTTACGCGCCGCCATGCGCGGGCATTGAAACCGAAGCGGTGCACGGCACTCATGCGGGCGGCGCACGGGCAAAGAGCGCTACAATATTCTGCATGATGCAGGATTTGGCCGGAGGACGCGCATGAAAGCCACCACCGCGGTTGCATGCAGTGCATGGGTTGTCGTGCTGTCGACGTTCGCCGTGCCGGCGCTGGCCCAGCCATAACCGCAATCCAGTATGTGCGCGACGGCAGGCTGCGCGCGCTGGCGGTCACGGGGGCGAGACGTGCGCCCGCGGCACCCGCATTGCCGACGGTGGCGGAGAGCGGCGTGCCGGGTTACGAAGTGACCGCGTGAACAGTGTGCTACTTTCGCGGTTCGCAACTCATTACAACGATCGGGAGGAAATCTGAAATGAACAAAAGAATGAAGTTTTCCCTGGCGGCGTCAGTCGCGCTGGTGGCCGCGGGCTTGGGCGCTTGCGCGGTGACGCCGCAGAACAGCATGACCTTTTTTGTCACCAGCGTCGGCAGCGGCAAGGGCGCTGATCTGGGCGGCCTGACCGGCGCCGACCAGCATTGCCAGAATCTGGCGGCAGCAGCGGGCGCGGGCAACCGTACGTGGCGCGCATACCTCAGCACCGCCTCTACCGCCACCACGCCCGGCGTTAACGCGATCGACCGTATCGGCCGTGGTCCCTGGCAGAACGCCCAAGGCGTCGTCATCGCGACCGACATCGAGAATCTGCACGGCCGCAACAACATCACCAAGCAAACTAACCTGACGGAGAAGGGCGCTGTCGTCAACGGCCGCGGCGATACGCCGAACACGCACGACGTCCTGACCGGTTCGCAGCGCAACGGGCTGGCGTATTCCGCGGGCACTGATCTCACCTGCGGCAACTGGACGAAGAGCGGTGCCGAGGGCGCGGTGCAAATGGGACATAGCGACCGGCAGGGCCTGACGGACGATGACGTCGCCAAGTCATGGAACTCATCGCATGGGTCGCGCGGCGGCTGCAGCCAGCCTGCCCTCGTCAGCACGGGCGGCGCCGGCTTGTTTTACTGTTTCGCCGTCAATTAGAGACACAGCATTTCATTGAATACAAACGGGGCCGCTGGCCCCGTTTGTTATTGCGGTTTTTGGCGGACGCAGTTAGTGCAGCGTGCGCACTGCCGGCGGCAGGTCCGGTTCGACGTTGAGCATCAGCACGCGATGGCCGAGCATGACGATACTGCCCTTGAGGCGGTTGTTGCCGGTGTCGCTGTATTCGAAATCGTAAGCGCGTTGCAGCTTGACGTGGCCGTCGTGATCGCGCACCGGTTTACTCACCAGTCCGTAATATAGGCGACAGACGGGGCGCCGAAGAATGACCTTACGAGTTTTGGATTGCGTTGCCATTGCTCATTTCAAACCGGGAAGCCGATATTCCCACGGCGGGAGTGAATTGGCTTGTCATTATGCATCCTAATTTCGCGGCAGCGTCAGCAATCCGTTGCGTTCCGCGGTCACGCGCATTCGCGCGCACTGGGTTTCGGTCAGGCGCGTATTTTCGGGCGTCGTTTCGGCTTGCATCAGGTTGCGGGATTCGCCGCTGTGCGCGCCGCTATCCATCAGCACGTGGGCGAGTTCATGCGCGAGCACCACGTGCAGGTCGCGCGTTCCCGCCGCGACCCAAATCGTATCGATGAGTTCGGGCCGGTTGCCGCTGTTGGCGCGGCCGATCGCTTCGGCGTCGAACGCGGGGCGGTTCAACGTATCCGCGACAAAATAAATCGCCGGCCGCGGCACGGGCACGCGCCGCGCCAGTTCACGCGACACCTGCGTCTCGTAATTGCGAAAACGCGGCGGCGCATCGAGCAAGCGCAGTTCGGCTGCCGTGATACGCACGCCGCAGGGGGCGAATAACGGCGCCATGCGCATCAAAGCGGCAAGCACACTGTCGGCATCCCACGCCGTTTCGCGCAGGATGATCAGCGTCAGGCGCAAACCGTGGGTTGCGGGCGCCGCATCGTTCCACGGCAAATCGGATGCGGCAACGACCCGGGTCTCAAGCGTGGTGATTTCGGATGCCGTGGTTTGCGCGTGTACGGCAATAGCGGCCAGCAAGGCGGTCGCTGCGAATAGCGCGCGCAATGCGGTACGCGGCCGGCTACGTCGCACAGGCAGCATTCACGATGATCATCCATTTCCTCCGTGCTGATTGCGCAGTGTAGCGCTGATCGCGCCTGCCATTGGAAAGCGTGGGTTCAACTCTTCGCGCATCGAACTCGACGCGCGCCGCCGAGCGCGCTAGACTGACCCCGCTAAATCATAAAGGAACACGCATGAAATCCGCGCCCAAGCTCACTATCGACATCGTCTCCGACGTAGTCTGACCCTGGTGCTTCATCGGCAAACGCCGCCTGGAATCCGCGCTGCGGATGTACCAGGCGCAGGCGCCGGATGAAGAGAAGCCCGCCGTGCGCTGGCTGCCGTTTCAGTTGAACCCGGACCTTCCGGACGAGGGTATCACCCGCAAGGAATACATCGAGCGCAAGTTCGGCCCCGGCGGCGCACGCAAGTACACGCAGGTGGCAAACGTCGGCAAGGAGGTCGGCATCGATTTCGCGTTTGACGACATCAAGGTGCAGCCGAACACGGTGAACGCGCACCGGCTCATGATGTACGGAGCGAAACACGGGCGCGAGGACGAAGTCGCCGAAAGCCTGTTCCGCGGCTATTTCCAGGAGGGTGCGGTCCTCGCCGACAAGGCCGTGCTGGCCGCGATCGGCGAGCGCGCGGGCCTGGATCGCGCGGCGCTCGAAACCTATCTCGCCTCCGACGAAGACCGCGCCGCGGTGCTGCAAGGCGACCTTGAGGCGCGCCAAGGCGGCGTTAACGGCGTGCCGTATTTTATTTTCAATCGCCGCACGGCGGTGTCGGGGGCGCAGGGGGCCGAGACGCTGCTGCAAGCGATGCTGGACGCGCAGAAGACCTGACGAACGTCTCCAACGGAAGGAGTAACTGCGATGGAACGAAAAAAAGCGGGCGATTTTCCGCCCGACGTTCTTAAGCTGTTTGATGGTTATGTGCACGGCATGTTGAGCCGGCGGGATTTTCTGGATCGCGCCGCCAAATATGCGGTCGGCGGCTTCACCGCCGCGGCCATGCTGGAAAGCCTGAAGCCCGACTTCGCGCTCGCCCAGCAGGTCGCCAAAGACGATCCGCGCATCAAGACCGAATTTCTGACCTACCCGTCACCGCAGGGCTCGGGAAATATGCGCGGCTATTTCGCGCGGCCCGCGAACGCCGCCGGCAAGTTGCCCGGCGTGCTGGTCATCCACGAGAACCGCGGCCTCAATCCGTATATCGAAGACGTCGCGCGCCGGCTGGCGCTGGAAAATTATGTCGCGTTCGCGCCCGACGCGTTGACGCCGGTCGGCGGTTACCCGGGCGATGAGGATAAGGCGAGGGAACTATTTGCCAAGCAGGATGCCGCAAAACGCGCCGAAGACCTGTTTGCGGCCGCCGGCTTTCTCAAGTCGCGCCCTGAATGCTCCGGCAAGATCGGCGCGGTGGGTTTCTGCTTCGGCGGCACCACGGTCAATGCGCTGGCGGTGCGGATTCCGGATCTTGCCGCCGCGATACCGTTCTATGGCGGCCAGCCCGCCGCGGCGGACGTTGCCAAAATCAAAGCGCCGCTCCAGATCCACTACGCCGGTCTCGACGATCGCATCAACGCCGGCTGGCCCGCCTATGAAGTCGCGCTCAAGGCGAACGGC
>JAYVME010000463.1:0-16209 GCA_043759115.1 Betaproteobacteria bacterium
ATGATGCAGCAGTACCTGAGCATCAAGGCGCAACATCCGGACATGCTCGTGTTCTACCGCATGGGGGATTTCTACGAGCTTTTTTTCGGCGATGCGGAAAAAGCCGCGCGCCTGCTCGACATCACGTTGACTAGCCGCGGCGCCTCCAACGGCGAGCCGATCAAGATGGCGGGCGTGCCGTACCACGCCGTCGAGCAATACCTGGCGAAACTCGTCAAGCTCGGCGAATCCGTCGCGATCTGCGAGCAGATTGGCGATCCGAGTACGTCGAAGGGCCCGGTAGAACGCAAAGTCCTGCGCATCGTCACTCCCGGCACGCTCACCGACTCAGCACTCCTAGACGATAAGCGCGACAACCTGCTGCTCGCGCTGTGGCAAAAGCAGAACACCGTCGGCATCGCATGGCTGGCGCTCGCCGCCGGGCGCTTTCGCGCGACCGAGGTGAAGGCGGACACCCTCTCTGCCGAACTCGAGCGGCTGCGTCCGGCTGAAGTGTTGGTCGCGGAGTCCGCGAATTTCGAACTGCCTGCGAATGCGTCCTACGCAACGAGACGCCTGCCCGAATGGCAATTCGAGACTGAAGCCGCGACGCGCGCGTTACGCCGCCAGTTCAATACGCATGACTTGACCGCATTCGGCCTGACCGCGCTGCCGGCGGCGACGTGCGCGGCCGGCGCGCTGATCGAATATGCGCGCGCCACACAGGGCAATGCAATCGCGCACGTCACGGCGCTTGCCGTCGAGCGTGCTTCCACCTATCTCTCCATCGACCCGGCAACGCGGCGCAATCTCGAAATCTCCGAAACCATCCGCGGCGAGCCGGCGCCGACGCTGATGTCGTTGTTCGACACCTGCGCGACCAGCATGGGCAGCCGTCTGCTCCTGCATACGCTGCATCACCCGCTGCGCGACCACGCGCCGATACGCGCGCGTCTCGCGGCCGTCCAATTGCTGGCGGCGGACAGCGCCGCGAAATGCAATGCGCTGCGCAACGAGTTGAAGACTTGCGTGGACGTCGAACGCATCACCGCGCGCATCGCGCTGAAAAGCGCGCGGCCGCGCGACCTGTCGGGGTTGCGCGACACGCTCGCCCGCCTGCCGCAACTGAGCGCCCAGCTGGCGGCCCTCGACAGCCCGCGTCTGCAGGACCTCGCATCCAACGTGCAACCTCTGGAATCCGTTGCGACGTTACTGACGCGAGCGATACTGCCTGAGCCGGCGTCTATCGTGCGTGAAGGCGGTGTCATCGCGGACGGCTTTGACGCCGAACTCGACGAACTGCGCGCCCTCGACCGCAACTGCGGGCAGTTCCTGCTCGATCTGGAAGCGCGCGAGCGCGTGCGTAGCGGCATCAATACTCTCAAGGTCGAATACAACCGCGTACACGGCTTCTACATCGAAGTCACGCGCGCGCAATCCGAAAAAGTGCCCGACGACTACCGCCGCCGCCAGACGCTGAAAAACGCCGAGCGCTACATCACGCCGGAACTGAAAACCTTTGAAGACAAGGCGCTTTCCGCGCAGGAACGGGCACTCGCGCGCGAGAAACTGCTCTACGATCAACTGCTCGACCGCCTCGCGCCCGACATACCGTCGCTGCAAAGAGTGGCGGGCGCACTGGCCGAAATCGATTTGTTGACGACCTTCGGCGAACGCGCCCACACGCTCAATTTCTGTCTGCCCGAACTAGCCGCCGAGCCCGTGATCGAAATCGAGGCCGGGCGCCACCCGGTGGTCGAAGCACAGGTGGATACCTTCATCGCCAATGACGCGCAGCTCTCGCCCGCGCGTCAAATGCTGCTTGTAACCGGCCCCAACATGGGCGGCAAATCGACTTACATGCGGCAGGTCGCGCTGATTGCACTGCTCGCGCATTGCGGCTCCTTCGTGCCGGCGACGCGCGCGCGCATCGGCGCGCTCGATCAAATCTTTACGCGCATCGGCGCCGCCGACGATCTCGCGGGCGGACGCTCGACTTTCATGGTCGAGATGACGGAGGCCGCCTACATACTGCACCATGCAACACCCGCCAGCCTCGTCCTGATGGATGAAATCGGGCGCGGCACTTCGACTTTCGATGGTCTCGCGCTGGCGTGGGCGATCGCGCGCCATCTGCTCGACGCCAACAAGAGCCTGACGCTGTTCGCGACGCATTACTTCGAGCTGACGCGGCTTGCGCAGGAATTCAGGCAGCTTGAAAATGTGCATCTCGATGCGGTGGAGCACAAAGATCACATCGTATTTCTGCATAGCGTAGAAGAAGGCCCCGCCAACCAGAGCTACGGTCTGCAGGTCGCGCAACTGGCCGGCGTGCCGGCGAGCGTGATCCGCGCCGCGAAAAAACATTTGCTGCAACTTGAACAGGAAGGCGCGACGCGCAGCCAACAGCCCGATCTTTTCTCGCTGCCACGCGCACCGGAATCCGCGCCGCAGATCGATCCGGCGCTGCTTGAGAAATTGCGCGACCTCGAGCCCGACACATTAACGCCGAGGCAGGCGCTGGAAGCGCTCTACGCATTGAAGCACCTGCTCGAAAAATGACCATGCGCACTGCGGTCGCGTTTGCGTTCGCCGCCGTGTTGAGCGCGTCGCCGTTGTCGCCTGCAGCGCACGCAGCGCAAGTCACCCTCGCCGTGTTCGGCGACACACCCTATGACGATGCCTATCCGGGTGCGGAAACCCAGTCGTATCTCGACATGCTGGCGGAAATCGACCGCAGCGACGCGCGCTTCGTGGTGCATATCGGCGACATCAAACACGGCTCCACCCCCTGCAGCGATGCGTTGTTCGAGCAACGACGGACCGAATTCGCCGCATCCGGCAAGCCGTTCATATTTGTGTTCGGCGACAACGAGTGGACCGACTGCTGGCGCAGCGGCAGCGATCCGCGCGAACGGCTCGACCGGCTGCGCGGTATGTTCGCCGCCGGCGATACGAGCTTGGGGCGCGCGCCGATCGCACTCACGCGCCAAAGTTCACAGGCCGCATACGCGAGCTATCGCGAGAACGTGCGGTGGGTGATCGACGATATCCTGTTCGTCGGGATCAACGTGCCGGGCAGCAATAACAACTTCACACGTCTGCCGGAGGAGTACCGCGCGCGCAATGCGGCGGTTCTGGCGTGGCTAGCCGAAGCGTTCGCCATCGCGCGGGCAAAAGCGTTCGCCGCGGTCGTCCTGTTCATGCAGGCCGATCCATTTTTGCCGCGGAGCCGGCCCAACGGTTACACGGAATTGCTCGACGCGCTGCGCAACCATGTCACGGAATTCGCAGGATTGGTGGCGCTCGTACACGGCGACTCGCATGCGTGCCGTGTCGATTACCCGTTATGGGACCGCGTCAATCTGCGCTATTTCCCGAATTTCCGCCGCATCGAAACCTTCGGTTCGCCGCGCGTAAACTGGTTGCACCTGACACTGGACACCCACTCCGGATTGCCGGAACTGGCGGTGACGCCCGGTCGCTGGAGTGGCGTGTGCTGCAGGCGGGAACCCGGCGCGGAGCCCTGCACCTAGACACGCGTGCGCTTTGCGCGCACGCCCCCCCTCACGCACTATTAGTGATGGTGGCCGTGGGCGCCGTGCACATGCCCGTGCTCGAGTTCTTCCGCGGTCGCGGCGCGCACGCCGCTGACGGTGCAATGAAACCGCAACGCCATGCCGGCGAGCGGATGATTGCCGTCGACCACCACCTTGCTATCCGCAATGTCGGTCACGGTGTAGATCATTGTCTCGCCGGAATCTCCGGCTTCACCCTCGAAACGCATGCCGGCCTCGATCTTCGGCGGAAACTTGGCGCGCGGCTCGATCTGCACCAGCTTTTCGTCATACTCGCCGAACGCATCGACCGGCTGCAGATAAACGTCGCACGTTTCGCCGGCGGCCTTACCGTTCAGGGCATCCTCGACTCGCGAAAAGATTCCGTCGTAACCGCCGTGCAGATATTCGATCGGATCGTCGGTCTTCTCGATCAGTTCGCCTTCGGAGTTCAACAATTCGTAATGCAGCAATACCACCGTGTCTTGCGCTACTTGCATTTTCGCATACCCTTTATGAGTTCCAGCACCTGCGCCGCGTGGCCGCGCGGGCTTACCCCGTACAGCGCATGCCTAAGCATGCCGTCCTTGTCGATGATGAAGGTCGACCTCTGGATACAGGTTTTTTTACTGCCGTCGCGTTCCTTTTCATGCAACACGCCGTAATTATTACAGACTTCGCCGTCCACATCCGCCAGTAGTTGCACAGCGAGGCCGTGCTTGTCGAGAAATGCGCCGTGACTCAGGCAATCATCCATGCTGATCCCGATCACCACCGCATCGAGCCGCGCAAATTCATCCTGCATGTCGCTGAACTCAATCGCCTCCATCGTGCAACACAGCGCGTCGTCCCGCGGATAAAAATACAGCACGACGATTTTGCGCTTCCTGAAAGCCGCCAGACTCACCGCTTCCATTTCGGCATCGGGCAAATCAAAACCCGGGGCCGCCTGGCCTGTCTGCAACATCAGCGCTCCGCACTCGGTCTGCATAGTCACGGATTAATTGTAGCAAAGTATCGCGACCGTCAATACCGCGACTTGTCACGAAGTAAATCGCTGCCCGCACGAACCGCCTCCGCGCGCCGCGCGGCGCCGGCGCGAACAATTGGAATCAGCACGTTATAATTGAATCATGACGGCTTATCTACGCGAGCACCTGCCTCCGGCACGGCTCTTTCTTGAGAAATACTGGCAGAAAAAGCCGCTACTTGCGCGCGGCTTGCCGGGACAGTTGGGCAATGCGCTCGATCGCGCGCGCATGATCGGACTCGCCTGCCGCGACGACGTCGAATCGCGGCTGGTATTCGGCGCGCGCAATACCTGGCGCGTCGAGCAGGGGCCGTTTCGCAAGCGCGACTTCGCGCAATTGCCGCCGCGCAACTGGACGCTGCTCGTCAACGGCCTCGAAAGCGTCCTGCCGGCGGCGCGCAGACTCCAGCAAACATTCAGTTTCATCCCGTATGCACGCCACGATGACGTGATGGCAAGCTATGCCGTGCCGGGCGGCAGCGTCGGGCCGCATTTCGACAGTTACGACGTCATTCTGCTGCAAGGCGCGGGCACGCGCCGCTGGCAGATCAGCCGTCAGCGCGATCTCGCCCTGGTGGAGGGCGCACCGCTCAAGATACTGCGCCGCTTCCGGTCGCAACGCGCGTGGACCGTGCACCCCGGCGACCTCTTGTACTTGCCGCCGCGTTACGCCCATCACGGCGTTGCGATTGACGAATGCATCACGTGGTCGGTTGGTTTTCGCGCACCCGGCCGGCAGGACATGGCGGAGCGCTTCCTCGATTTTCTGCGCGATCAGCCGCGGCTTGAGCGCGCCTATCGCGATGCGGGCCTCAAGCCGCAGCGCCATCCCGCGGTCATCGGCAAACAAATGCTGCGCCAGATAAGTGAGATGGTGAAGGCCATACGCTGGAGTGAAACCGATATCGAGCGCTGTCTGGGACTCTACCTGACCGAACCGCGGTCCAATGTCGTGTTCGGGCGCGCGCAGCGCTTGTCGGCATCGCGTTTCGCGCAACTCGCGGGCACGCGCGGCGTTCAACTCAATCTGAAAAGCCGCATGCTAACGTCCGGCAATACGCTTTTCATCAATGGCGAATTCGCGCAGACCGAGGCGCCAACCCGCGATACATTGCAACGGCTTGCGGATGAGCGCCGCCTGCCGCCGCACACGCGCACCAATACCGCCACGCGCGCGCTGCTTTACGAGTGGTACCGCGCGGGATATATTGAAATCGGCGAACAGTAAACGGTGAACGGTAAGCGGTAAAAGCCGACCAGTGGACCGCTGCGGCGGCAGCGATTCACCAATTAGGATCCGGAATTGATTCACTGGCCGTTCACCGTTTACTGTTCACCGTTTACCGTTTACCATTTACCACAAACTATGCAGCCAGTACCGCCAGAACGCATGCCCGGCGAACGCAAGCTCGAGGGACTTGTCGCGTACGACGAGGCGCTCGATGAGCTGATCGCGAATGCGACGCAAACTGTGCGCATTTTCGACAAAAACATCGGGCGCAATTTCAATTCTCCGCGGCGCCACGATCTATTGAGTCAATTCCTGCTCGTTCGGCGGACCAATCGCGTCAGAATCGTCCTGCATGAAACCGCGAATATCGTGCGCGATTGCCCGCGACTCATAATGCTGCTCAAGCGCTTCAGCCACGGTCTCGCCATTCATCAAACGCTGCCGGCCGCCCAGCGCGTTTACGATCCGTTCGCGGTCGCTGACGATACGCGTTTCGTGCACCGCTTCCATTACTCCGACGTGCGCGGAGCGGCGACTCTGGGCGATGTCGCGGCAACCAGTTTGCTGATCAAGCGCTTCGACGAAATATGGGCAGCATCCGCCCCGTCAGTTGCCGCCACCACGATCGGCCTATAGCGCAATTACGCTGGAAATCACGACCGGAAAAGACTATAATTTCCGTCTTGGCTGGCCGGCACGTCGGTCGGTCGAATAAAGCCTGTTACCGTGTGTACCGTTTACCTACTCTCTCGTTAAAGGAAAAATCATGAATCGTTCGTTTCTGATTGCTGCCATGCTGGCGGTCGGCTTGACCGCCTGCGGTGAAAAACCCAAACCTGCGCCAGCGCCTGCGCCGGCACCCGCTGCAACCCCGGCGCCCGCGGCAACCCCGGCACCGGCTCCTGCTCCCGCGCCTGCGGCGGATGCCGCCAAAGCCGAACCGGCCAAAGAATCCGCCGTGCCTGCCGCCGACCCCGCCAAAGCCGTGACGGACATGGCCAAGGAAAAAGCCGCGGAGAAGACCAAAGACGTAATGAAGAAGTAATCAAGTCTTCAGCAACAATAAAAAAGCCGGCCTGCGGGCCGGCTTTTTTTCGTACCGACTACGTCTTTTATCCGACCTGGCGCCAGTCGAAACCCTCGCGCTGCGTTGCCACGCCGATCCAGTCACCCGCGCAATTGAGCGCCTGCGACAATGCCGCGCTGGCGAGCTCGGGCGTATTGTTCTGCTTGCTCAGGTGCGCGGCCACCAGGTGTGTGAGCCGGCTGCAGTCGATCGACGACAGCAGTTGCGCCGCGGTCATGTTGTCGAGATGGCCGAATTTTCCCGCGATGCGCTCCTTCAGCCGCTGCGGATAGCCACTGTCCCGCAACAAGCCGAGATCGTGATTGCATTCGAGCACCAGCGCATCAAGACCACTCAGAACCTCCTGCATGTGCGCCGTCAGCGAACCGGCATCGGTCAACAATCCGAGGCGGCGAACGCCATCGCCAAACACGAACTGCGCCGGCTCGCGCGCGTCGTGCGGGACCGTGTACGGCTCTATTTCAATATCGCCCACCGCGAAGCGCTGGTGACAATCGAAGACATGCACCGTATCGACGCCCGTGAAAGACGCTGCCGCCGCCTGCAAAGTGCCGTGCGTAACCCACACCGGAATATCGAATTTGCGCGCGAGACGCGCCGCCCCGCCGATATGATCGTCGTGTTCGTGGGTAATGAGGATCGCGTCAATCGAATCGGCGGCAACGCCGCACCGTGCCAGACGCGTCACCGTATCACTCAGGGAAAATCCGCAGTCCACCAGAATTCGCGTGGCAGCGACTTCCACCAGCAGGCCGTTACCCTCACTGCCGCTGCCCAGCGACGCGAAACGCATCATCGGCGATGGTAAGCGGTAAACGGTAAGCGGTGAGCCAAGTGAAAACCGCGGTAATTCGTGGTCCTGCCGCTACCGCTCACTGCTCACCCCTTACCGCTCACTTTCACTTCAGTTGCTCGTAGAGCAGCGACAATATGCGATTCGCGGTGGCTGATTTTTCCTCGGCGCCATCCTTGTTGAGGACACTCACCTGGCTGACGTTCTCCGCATCCTTGACCTGGATGCGAAATTGCTCGTTCGACGGCTTCGTATCCGTCTTGCCGAACGGATTCAACTTCGATAAAAATCCCTTCTGCGGCGCATTCTTGTTATCGGCATCCGGATCGACATAGCGCACGAAATAGATGCCCTTTGTACGGTCGCGATCCTCGACGGTGAACCCGACGCGATCAAGCGCGAGCCCGATCCGGCGCCAGGCGCGGTCGAATTGATCGTTTACCGACAGCATGCCGCCGCCGTCCTTGGTCTTGAGCAATGATGCGCGTAGCGGCGTCTGCACCGCCGCCTTCGCAACCTCGGTCTTTGCGCGCTCCTGCTGCACGCCGAACCGCGCCATCATCCGCCGCAACATCTCGGCCTCGAGATCGGGATCCGGCGGACGCGGCTGCCAGCGCGTCTGGCTCTTGGCCTCGTTGATGTAGACCTCTTCCATGCCACGATGGCTGATATATATTTCGGTTACGCCGGGCGTGGAACCGCGCTCCAGACGGGTGCGAAATTTGTCGCGTTCGGCGGTCGATGAAATGCTGTCGAGCACCTTGCCGAGAAGACCGCGGATGCCGCCCTCCTCGATCTTGGCGCGATTTTCCGCCCAGTCGGTTTCCATCACGCCCGCATCGGGATACTCGGTGGCGATGACAAAGCCGGTTTCCTGCCAGAATTCCTTGGCCACGTTCCACACCGCGTCCGGCTCACCCTGCACCACCAGCCAGCGCTGGTTGCCGGAACGTTCGATGTGTGCATTCGGTTGCGACGGCAGTATCGCGGTCTTCGAAGGGTCGGGCGCGGCGCGGCGCTCCTTGTCGTAATCGGATGCCAGCGCGCCGCTCTTCGCATTGCCGTCGGGCACCGCGTAACGATCGTCCGCAGTCGGCTTGGTGAGGTCCGGCGGCACGCGCAAGTCCGGCAACTGGTTTTTTGACGCCGACTTATAATCAACCGAATCACTGTCGAATTTGGGCATTGCCTTGCAGCCGGCAAGCAGCGCCGCCGCCGCGCACGCGGCAACCGCAATTTTCCACCGCGGCGACATCGTCATTGCCCGCGCGCTAGACATTGATGCCTGCCTGTGACATCGCCGCGAGGACCTGCCCATGACAATCTTCCGACAACGGAGTCAGCGGCAGGCGGATGCCGGCCTTGATCAATTTCATCCTGCACACCGCCCATTTGACCGGGATCGGGTTGGCTTCCACAAACAGGTGGCGATGCAGTCCGAGCAGCCGGTCATTCAGTTCACGCGCGCGCGCCGGATCGGGTTTCAACGCGGCCGCGCACATCTCGTGCATCAGGCGCGGCGCAACGTTGGCGGTCACCGAGATCACGCCACGCGCGCCCAGCAGCATCAACGCAATGCCGGTCGCATCGTCGCCGCTATACACGGCGATAGTCGGGGGCAACTGACGCAACAGGTCGGAGCCACGCTCGATATTCGCCGTCGCATCTTTAAGGCCGACGATGTGCGGCACCTGCGCGAGCCGCAGCATGGTTTCGTTCTGCAGATCGGCGACCGTGCGGCCAGGCACGTTGTAGACGATTTGCGGAATATCGACCGCCTCGGCGATCGCGCGGAAATGGCGATAAAGGCCTTCCTGCGTCGGTTTATTGTAGTACGGCACGACCGACAAACTCATGTCGGCGCCGGCCTGCTTCGCATACGCGGCAAGTTCGATTGCCTCGCGTGTCGAATTGGCGCCGGTGCCGGCGATAATCGGCACGCGCCGATTGGCGTGCTCGACCGCGGTCTTGATCAATACATGATGCTCGTCGAAATCGACGGTCGGCGACTCGCCGGTGGTGCCGACGACGACAATGCCATCGGTGCGTTCCTTGATATGCCAGTCGATGAGTTTACGGAACGCGTCGAGATCGAGACTGCCGTCCTCGTGCATCGGCGTAACGATCGCGACCAGACTGCCGGTAAGCTGAGCCATGTTTCTGATTTTCCTGAGGATATCGCCAAAACGTGGGTAGATTAACCGTACATTCTACCGCATTCACCGCGCCACCCGAACAACCTTCAGACTAGCGCGAAGTCAGGGGGTTCAAACAAGCGCAGCCGGAACCCGCTCGACAACGAACCCAGCCCCCGAGAAGCTGGGATACGCCATCGCGCTAAGCCTGCTGCGCGAGATAGAGGCGGGCCAGCAAATCCTCGACGTCGCCGGCTTCGAGCGCCGTTTTTTGCACGCGCGCCAGCGGCTCCGCCAGCAACAGCACCAGCGGATGCCAGTTTGCGCACAGCACTTCGTCCGCGTAAGGCGCGGGCGCCGGTGGTTTGTCCTTATCCGCGTTCATGGTCATCGTCATCGTATCCGTCTTGTCGCGCCGGCGATGCTTGCACCGCGCCTGCCACGACCTCTAACTGATACGAACGCATGAGCCGCAAAAAAGTTGCAGCCCGCGCAAAAATTTGTGGAATCAGCGATTGCGTGCGCAGTTGATGGCGCAAATGCGCTGGATCATCGCCGGCCTGGGGACCTCGACATCGAGGTTTTCATAGTCGAGCACCTCCAGCCGCCCGTGTGCCACCTGCAAGAGTTCGCCCGGTGTGAGCAGAAAATCGGGGTTGCTCGGCCGTCCGTAGCGCTCGTTGCCGGCCGCAAACGTCTCGTAGATCAGCACGCCGCCGGGCGCCACCGCTGCCAGCAGATACGGAAACAACCGCCGGTGCAGGTAGTTGATAACGATAACGGCAGCGAAATGCTCCCCGGCATAGGGCCACTCCCCGTCTTCAAGATCAGCGACGCGCGTGGTGACGCCGGCCACACCGGCGAGCGCGCTCAGCGCGTGCGCATCACGGTCCACCGCCTCGACGCGATAGCCGAGCCCTGCCAGGTAGCGGGCATGGCGACCGCTGCCGCTGGCCACATCAAGCACGCGCCCTGCGGCGGGAATCCGTGCAGCGTAGCGTTGAACCCACGCCGATGGCTGGTCAATTATTTGATGATTGCCGTTATGCATGGCCAACGCGCGCCGCCGTTTTGGTTTTCACAAAGCACTATATTATAGGTATGCGTGATAATCTCGGATTCTGTCGGCTGACGTGGCAATGAAACTAGAACATCTCACCCTCTACCGCCTGCGCGTGCCGTTGACCACGCCATACCGGCTGTCGTTCGGGCCGATCCTTGCATTTGACACGCTGCTGGTCGAGACGCGCGACACCGACGGACAGGTGGGGCTGGGCGAAGCGACTTACCTCACCGGCTACACCGATGAAACTATCGACGGCGGTTGGACGCTCGCGCAACACCTGGCAGACGAATACGCGGGGCTCGACGCAAGCGACATCCAGACCCGGTTGCAGACGCATATCACGGCCGCGCCGTTCACCGCCACCGCGTTCAACACCGCGCTGGAGATGGCGGCAGGCCACCCGCTGTTCGCGGTTGAGCGGCGGACGCGGGCACCGGTGCTGGGCTTGCTGCACGCCACCGAAACCGCCGGCATCGAACGCGAATCGCAGGAACTGTTCGCGCAGGGTTTCACCACGCTCAAAGTCAAAGTCGGTTTCGACGCCGAGCGCGATGCCGCGCTCGTCAGGCGCGTGCAGCGCGTCGTGAACGGGCGCGGCAGCCTCCGGCTGGACGCCAACCAGGGTTACAACCGGAACGACGCTTGCCGCTTCGCCGCCGCGCTCGATCCGCAAGGCATCGAACTTTTTGAACAACCGTGCGCGGCCGGCGACTGGGATTCCGCGTGCGCGGTGGCGCGCGTGGCGGCGGTACCCATGATGCTGGACGAATCCATTTACGGCCTCGACGATATCCGCCGCGCCGCCGAACTCAAAGCCGCGCGCTACATCAAGGTCAAACTGATGAAACTCGGCGGCCTCGACCGGCTGGCGACGGCGATCGATACCATCCGCGACTGCGGCATGGAACCGGTGCTCGGCAACGGTGTCGCATGCGAAATCGGCTGCTGGATGGAAGCGTGCATCGCACGCGCCCGCATCAACAACGCGGGCGAAATGAACGGCTTCCTGAAACCCGCGGCACGCCTCTTAAAAAACCCGCTTGAATTCCGCGATGGCGCGATCGTGCTGGCGCCGGGTTACCGGCCGCAGCTCGACGGCGCTGCCGTCGCCCGCTGCACAGTTGCCAAGCAGGAATTCGATTGAACTGCGCGTGAAACAAAAAACCATCGTGACCGGCGTCATCGGCTCCGACACGCACATCGTCGGCAACCGCATCCTGAGCATGACGCTTGAGAAGGCGGGCTACAAGGTCGTCTCACTCGGCGCGCTGACGCCGGCGCCGGAATTCATCAAGGCCGCGATCGAAACCAACGCTGACGCGATTCTGATATCGTCGCTGTATGGCCAGGGCGAACTCGACTGCCGCGGCTTTCGCGATCTGTGCATCGAAGCCGGTCTCGATGACATGCTGCTCTACGTCGGCGGCAACCTGATCGTCGGCAAGCACCCGTGGCCGCGGATCGAGAAGATTTTTCTCGACCTGGGCTTCGACCGCGCGGCCGCACCCGGCACGCGCGTGGAAACCGTGCTGGAGTGGCTGGCCCACGATTTCACCGTGCGAAAAATTAAAACGGAACCGCCGATAAACGCAGATGAACACAGATAGTTCACCGCCAAGAAGAGCGGTCGATATTTCGCCGTTATCCGCGTGTATCGGCGTTCATCGGCGGTTGCGCCTGGTCTTAGAACCATGACCGTCGCGCTGCTTATTGATTTCGGCAGCACCTACACCAAGCTGCGCGCGATCGACCTCGAGCGCCGCGGCGTGCTTGGCAGCGGACAAGGCCCGTCGACCGTCACGACCGACATCGCGATTGGCATGCAGGCGGCACTCGCCGACCTCGAACGCCGCCTCGGCGCGTTGCCTAAATTCAAATACCGCCTGGCATCGAGCAGTGCGGCGGGCGGCCTGCGCATGGTGACCATCGGCCTGGTGCGTGAACTCACCGCCGAGGCGGCGCGGCAGGCCGCGCTCGGGGCAGGTGCAAAACTGGTTGGAACATTTGCCCATCGGCTGACCGCGGCGGATCTCGCGAAAATCACGTCGCTCGCGCCCGATATCGTTTTGCTCGCCGGCGGCACCGATGGCGGTAATGCGGAGGTGATTCTGCACAACGCGCGCGCGCTCGCGCAGAGTGCGCTTGCGTGCCCGGTCGTCTACGCGGGAAACCGCGCGGCCGCCGACGAAGCGGGAACAGTGCTTGCCGCGAAGACGCTGATCCTCACTGAAAACGTGATGCCTGAATTCAATCAACTCAACATCGAGCCCGCGCGTGCCGCGATCCGCCGGGTGTTCATCGAGCGCATCGTGCACGCCAAAGGCATCGACCGCGCGCAAGCGATGCTCGATCACGTTCTGATGCCGACGCCGGCCGCGGTGATGGAGGGCGCGCGGCTTGTCGCCGACGGCTGCGCGGGCGCAAGCGGTCTCGGCGAACTGCTGGTCGTCGATCCGGGCGGCGCCACCACCGACGTTCATTCGGTCGCCAGCGGCGCGCCGGCGACGCCAGGCGTGATCCCGCGCGGCCTGCCGGAACCGCGCGTCAAGCGCAGCGTCGAAGGCGATCTCGGCATGCGCCACAATGCGGCCACCATCGTCGAGGTCGCGGGGCTCGAGGCGATCGCGCGGGACAGCGGATTGACTCACGCGCGCATCAACGCGTTGATCGAGCGTTTCACGCGTGACGTCGAGCACCTGCCCGCCGGCGACGAAGAGCACCGGCTTGATCTCGCACTGGCGCGCGCTGCGGTCAAAGTTGCGGTGCGCCGGCATTGCGGCAGCGTCGAAACCGTCTACACGGTTAACGGGCCGGCGACCGTGCAGCAGGGCAAGGATCTGTCCACGGTCAACACGGTCATCGGCACCGGCGGCGCGCTGGTGCACGGCTGCGATCCGCGCGCGGTCCTTGAAATGGCGCTGGCGGACGCCGCCGAGCCACTGTCGCTGCGGCCGCGCACGCCGCGCGTGCTGGTCGACCGCGACTATCTGCTCTATGCTTGCGGACTGCTGGGCGCCGTGGAACCCGAGGCCGCGCTCGAGCTTGCATTAAAGCACCTGATCCCCGCAGGCGAGGAACGATCGAGTGAACGCACCGTCAACACCTGAAGCCACACGCCTGCCGCTGTCGCAGGAATGCATCGCGGACGATACGTTCGCGCAGATGCGGCGCGACAATCTCGCGCGCTGGCCGACCGGCGCCGAGGTGGATTTCGCCCAAGCGCTCGAACGCCACCGCGCGCTGCCGCCGCACAAGCAGCTCGCCTGGGTCATGCGCCGCGCCGTCGCCGAACGGCGCTGCCTCACGCAACCGCGCGGCGGCTTCGGCACTTTCGAGTTGCACAAAGAATTGATGCAGGTGCTCGACCGCGAGGGCCTCGCCGACATCATCCCGACCACGACCGACAGTTATACGCGCAACGAGCAGTTTCACCTCGCGCAAAAAGGTGTCGAGGAGTCCGAGAAGGCAGGGCGCTCGATGCTCAACGGCTATCCGCTCGTCAACTACGGCGTCGAACGCGCCGCCGCGCTGATCGCCGCAATCGACAAACCGGCGATCATGCTGACCGGTACCGCGATGCCGAAGCTCACCGCCGAGATTGCTTTCGCCGGCGGCTATTCCGGTTATCTCGGCTCGGGAATCGCCTACACCACGTCGTACACGAAGGAACTGTCAATCGAGGACGGCATTCGCAACTATCAATATCTCGACCGCCTGGCCGCGATGTACCACGAGCACGGCGTCGAATTGCACCGGCGGCAGCCGGGATTTCTCACCGGCACCAACATTCCGCCGTCGATCGCCATCATCATCTGCGTGCTCGACTGCCTGCTGGCCGCCGAGCAGGGCGTGAAGAACTACGGTCTCGAGTTAGGCCAGACCCTGCATCTGATTCAGGATGCAGCCGCGATCCAGACGTGCGGCGAGATGTGTCAGGAATACCTGCACCAGCGCGGCTTCGCCGACATGTTCACCCCGGTCACATCGCTGCACTGGATGGGCGCATGGCCGCAGGACGAAGCGCAATGCGCGGCACTCGTCGCCTACGGCGGCACGCTCGCCGCGATCGGCGGCGCGGTCAGCGTCACCACCAAGAGCGCGCACGAAGCGTTCGGCATTCCGACACCGCAGGCCAATGCCGAGGGACTGCGCATGACGCGCATGGCGATTTATCTGGCGCGCGGCATCCGGCTCGACGGCCTGCGCGAATTCGAAGACGAGAAGGAACTGATCCGGCGTGAAGTGCGCGCCATCGTCGACAAGGTGATCGAGCTGGGCGACGGCGACGTGGCCGTCGGCACCGTGCGCGCATTCGCATCCGGCGCGCTGGACATCCCGTGGTCGCCCAGCCGCTTCGTGAAAAGCCGCGTGATGCCGGCGCGCGATGCGGACGGTTACCTGCGCATCCTCGACGCCGCCGACATGCCGTTCCCGCCGGATATTCTCGAAATCCACACGGAAAAATTGAAGCGCCGCGCAGTGCGCGACGGCGTCGCCTTCGGGCCGGAACTTGCGGTGCAAAGCGTTTACGAACTCTCCGAGCCGATCGGCAAACTGCTCAGCGACAAATGGGGTTCTAAACCACCCTGAAGTTCTTGAACTGCCACGGATCGCCGGCATCCACTTCCTCGGCAAACAACCGGCCGCGACCCACCAGCGGCGTCCAGTCGCTGTAAGTGCCGACGACGTTGCCGAGGTAGGGATTGGCGATTTCCAGCACGCGCTGAAAATCGAGATCGTCGGGATCGCACACGCCGCGCTGCGGATTTTCCATCGCCCACACCACGCCCGCCATCACGCCGGCTGCCACCTGCAGGCTGGTGGCGTTGTTGAACGGCGCCAGTTTGCGCGCCTCGTGTATCGACAGCCGAGAGCCATACCAGTAGGCGCCTTTGGCATGCCCCATGAGCAGTGCGCCGAGTTCGTCCGTGCCGTCGAAAATCTCGTCCATCAATATGCGCTTATTCTCGGGCAGCGCCCAGTTCTTGCCGGCGTATTCGTGCAATGAAAGTATGGTGCTGTCGCAGGGATGGTATGCGTAGTGGCAGGTCGGGCGGTAGACGACTTTCTTGCCGGCGCGCACCGTGTAGTAATCCGAGATCGAAATCGCCTCGCCGTGCGTGATGAGGAAACCGTGAAAATTGCCCTCCACCGGTGTCCACGTGCGCACGCGCACCGACGCGCCGGGACGCGTCAGATAGATCGCCGCCTTGCCGCCGAACTTGTGCTGCTTGGCATCGCGCGGAAAATTCTTTTCGTGCGAGCCCCAGCCGAGTTCGCACGGCTGCGAGCCCTCGCCGACAAAGCCGTCGACCGACCAGGTGTTGACGA
>JAYVME010000464.1:0-16184 GCA_043759115.1 Betaproteobacteria bacterium
GGCGCCAACCAGCATCGGTTTGCGCACGCCGATGCGGTCGATCAGGCGTCCCAACGCAACCGAGAAGGTCATCGGCAACAACGCCAGCAACGACAACAATACACCCACCGTAAACGGTGAAGCCTCGAGGTGCAGCGCAAACAGCGACAGCGTGATGCGGGTGCCCGCGTACGCAAGGTGCAGTACGATGGTGAACGGCAGTACGAAGGCAAGTGTCACTGAGCAGCCTGGCAGCGCCTGGGAAACCGCGATTTTACCCGTGTTCACGCGCGCGGCGCGGAATGATTGCGCGGGCCGTACATCACACACGGCGAATGCGGCGGGGGGAGTTGACATGATGAATTCCCGTATATAGAATATTCTTTCAATATGCTGAAAATACAGAAAGCGTCGCAGGGCGCGCTCGCGCGTTCGCTCGATATTTTCGAGATCTTCGGCGCGGCGCGCAAACCGCTGTCGCTCTCCGAAATTGCGCGCACGATCGGCGCGCCGGTGAGCAGTTGCCACCTGTTGCTGCGCACCCTGCTCGATTGCGGCTACCTCTATTCGTTCGGACGGCGCAAGCTGTATTACCCGACGCGGCGTCTGTACGACGTGGCGTGCAGCATCGCCGCACCCGACGCGCTGATTGAGGAACTGCGGCCGACGCTCGTGAGCGTGCGGGAGCGTAGCGGCGAGACCGTGATTCTGGGCAAGCGCCAGGGCGACGCAGTGCTATATCTTGAAGTGCTGGAAAGCGCGAGCACCGTGCGCTACACGGCCCGTGCCGGGGAATACAAGCCCCTGCACTCAAGCGCAATCGGCAAGGCGCTTCTGGGGGCGCTCGCGCCCGAAGCACTCGATTCCTGGCTCGGCTCGCACACGCTGCGGCGCGTAACGCCCAATACCCTGACCGGCGTGGCGCAGCTCATGGCCAACCTGCAACAAGGCAAGAAGCGCGGCTATTTCGTTACCCGCGGTGAAAACGTCGCCGACGTGATGGCGGTCGCCAGCAGCTTCAGCCTGGTTGGCGAGGTATTCGGCATTGCCATTGCCGGACCGCTGCAGCGCATGGAGCCGATGCTTGCACGGCACGCCGAGCAGTTGCGTGCGGCGATCAAACGCCTCGCAAAAAGGCGAACGGCATGAGCGATGCCGCGCGAGTCGTGCTCGCCGAGCTTGCCGGCAGCGTGTTGTACGTGACCGTAAACCGGCCGGAAAAACGCAATGCGTTAAGCCGTGCTGTGTTGGCCGATTTGAAGCGCGCGTTCACCGAGTTCGCGGGCGCCAGCGAACTTCGCGTCGCGGTGCTGCGTGGCGCGGGCGACAAGAGTTTCGCCGCGGGAGGCGATTTGCGTGATCTCTCTACCGTTCGCACGCACGCGCAAGCGCAGCGCATGGCGGAGGAAGCGCACGACGCGCTGGACGCGATACGCTGCTTCCCGGTGCCGGTAGTGGCGGCGCTCAATGGCGACGCGCTCGGCGGCGGCGCGGAGCTTGCCGTCGCCTGCGACTTTCGCGTTGCCGCCAGCCACGTTCACATCGGATTCATCCACGGCCGTCTCAATATCGCCACGGCGTGGGGCGGCGGCGAAGATTTGATGCGATTGGTAGGCGCAGCCGGGGCCTTGCGTTTGCTCGCGGCGAGCGAGCGACTTGATGCCGCCGGCGCGCAACGCCTGGGCCTCGTGGACGCGGTGGGTGCGCCGGAGCAGCCGCTGCAGGCGCTGACTGACCGCTTCATTGCGCCGTTCCTGCAGCAGGTCCCGCAGGTTCTGCGCGCCTTCAAAGCGCTTGCGACGGCGGTCCGCAGGGGCCTGCCGGGCGCCGAAATCCGCGCGCTCGAAACCCGCCACCTGGTCGAGACGTGGATGCATCCCGATCACTGGTATGCCGCTGACAACATTCTCGATGCGCGGCGGACGACATGAGCGCTCCAACCCCGCGAAAACGACCCGCAACCGGCGCGAGCGAAGGTGCGCAAAGGCCGCCCACACCGGCGAGCAGCGCGGGCATTCCGATTCCGGTTGTCGCGACCGCCGAGATGCTGCGCGGCGCGCCGCTGGAGGCGCCCGGGACCTATCCCTTCACGCGTGGCATTTTTCCGGACGGCTACAGCGGGCGGCTGTGGACGTTCCGCCAATATTCCGGGTTTGGCACCGCGGAGGAATCGAACCAGCGCTACCGGTTCCTGCTTGAGCAGGGGCAAACCGGACTGTCGGTCGCGCTCGATCTGCCGACGCAATGCGGCTACGATCCGGTCGATCCCATGGCCAGATCCGAAATCGGCAAGGTCGGGGTGTCACTTTCGACCCTTGCCGACGCCGAAATGCTGTTCGACGGCATCGATCTGACGCGCATTTCGACCTCGTTTACCATCAATGGCACGGCCGCGATTATCTACGCGATGTACCTGGCGGTGGCCGACAAGCACAACGTGCCGCGTGAAAAGCTCACCGGCACGATCCAGAACGACATCCTCAAGGAGTACGTGGCGCGCGGCACCTGGATTTTCCCGGTCCAACCCTCAATGCGGCTCATTGCCGACAGCATCCTGTTTTCGAACGATGTGACCCCGCGCTTCAACCCGATCAGCATTGCCGGCGCTCACGTGCGCGACGCGGGCGCCACCGCGGTGGAGGAGATCGGTTACACGCTCGCCAACGGGCTGGCTTACGTCGATGATCTCAGGCGCCGCGGCGGCGACGTGGAAAAGTTCGGCAGGCGGCTGTCGTTCTTTTTCTACGTGCACATGGATTTCTTCGACGAGGTATGCAAATTTCGCGCCGCGCGCCGCGTCTGGGCGCGGCTGATGCGCGAACGCTACGGCGTGCAGGACCCGCGCGCGCAGCATTTTCGCTTCGGCGTGGTGTGCGGCGGCTCTTCGCTGGTGGCGGCGCAACCGTACAACAATATCATGCGGGTGACGATCGAAACCATGGCGGCGGTGATGGGCGGCGCGCAGTCCATTTTCACCTGCGCTTACGACGAGCCCTTTCAGATTCCCACCGAGTTCTCGGCCGAGCTCGCGCTGCGCACGCAGCAGATCATCGGGTATGAGTCCGGTATCGCCAAGACCGTCGATCCGCTGGGCGGCAGTTATTTCGTCGAGCAGCACACCGACCGCATGGAGGAGGCGATCCTCAAGGTGATGCAGGAGATCGATGATTACGGCGGCGTGATCAAGGCGATCGAGGACGGCTGGCTGCAGATGCGCGTGGCCGAACGGGCGCGCGAGCGCAAGCTCAAGGTCGACCGGGCCGAGACGATCGTGGTTGGGCAGAACGCATTCCGCCGCGCGGATCAGAGCGAGGAATTCGGCGAGGTGTTCCGGCTCGATCCACAGGTTTCCAGGCGCGTGATCGAGCGCTACGAAAGCGTAAAAGCGCGGCGCAACCCAGCGGACGTGGAGCGTACACTCGTACGCCTGCAACAGGCCGCGGCGAAAGACGACGAGAACCTGATGCCGTATCTCGTCGACTGTTGCCATGCCTACGCGACGGTGGGCGAGATGGTGCAGCGGCTCAAGTCGCTGTGGGGCGAGTTCCAGGAACCGGTGCGGCTATGATGGACCCGGTGCGAACGCCCGCTTTGCGCGGCAAGCGCATCCTGATCGCCAAGCCCGGCTTGGATGGCCACGACGTCGGCGCCAAGATAATCGCGCTCGCGTTGCGCGACGCGGGTGCCGAAGTGATCTACACGGGGTTGCGCAAAAGCCCGGAGCATATCGCGCGCGTTGCGGTGGAGGAGGGCGTGGATGCGGTCGGGTTGTCGGTGCTTTCCGGCAGCCACCGCGAACTGGTCGCAAACACGCTGGATTGCCTGCGCCAAGCTGGCGCTGCCGGCGTGCAGGTGTTCGTCGGCGGCACGATACCGGCCGAGGATTTTGCGTTTCTGCGCGGCCTCGGCGTGCGCGGGATCTATACCAGCGCCATGCCGCTGGATGAGGTGGTCGCCTCAGTGGCGCAAACGCTCGCGGAACAAGCCGCATGAGCGGGCCGCTCGCCGGTTTTCGCATTATCGAGGTCGGCCACATGCTCGCCGGCCCCTATTGCGGGATGCTGCTGGCCGATCTCGGCGCGGAAGTGATCAAGATCGAAACCGGAGAGGGCGACATCGCGCGGCGCATGGGCCCGCACTACGTGGGCGAACACAACGTCTATTTTGCCAGCCTCAATCGCAACAAGCTCGGTGTCACGCTCGACCTGGCGAGCGACGCCGGGCGCGCCGCATTACATGCGTTGGCCGCCGGCGCACACGGCCTGATCACCAACTTGCGGCCGCGTGCGATCAAAAAACTGGGCCTGACCTACGATCACCTCAAAGCGTTCAACCCGCGGCTGGTTTGCGTGGCGCTCACCGGCTACGGGCTGGAAGGACCTTACGCCGAGCGCCCCGCCTACGATTACGTGATCCAGGCCATGACCGGCATCATGCGGATGACCGGCGACCCCGGCGCGGAGCCGACCAAGGCCGGCTACTCGGCGGTGGACAACGCGGCCGGTATCATGGCGGCGCTGGGGTTGGCTGCCAAGCTTGCCGAGGGCAAGGGCGGGCAAGTGGACGTGGCAATGTACGATGTCATGCTCTCGCAGCTCAATTATGTCGCCGCCGCCTGGCTCAATGCCGGCGAGCTGCCGCAGCGTTACGCGCGCTCCGCCCATCCCTTCATCGTCCCGGCGCAGGTGTTTCCGACGCGCGACGGCTGGCTGATGCTGTTCATCACGCACGACGACTTCTGGAACAGCTTTTGCGAAGAGGCGGGCCGCCAGGAATGGGTGCGCGACGCGCGTTTTGCCACGCTCGAAGGGCGCCGCGAGAACCGCGCGCTGGTGATCGGGGAACTCACCGACTTGCTCAAGACCGATACCGCCGCCAACTGGGTGGCGCGCCTGGTGCCGCGCGGCATCGTTGCCGCGGCGGTGGATACGCTCGACAATGCGCTGGCGAGCGATCTCGCGCAGTCGCGGGATATGGTGGTGGCGCTCGCCGGCACCGAGGTGCGGGCGGTCGGCAATCCAATCAAGACGTCAGGCACCGAACCCGAGTACGGGGCGCCGCCCCGGCTCGGCGAGCACAACGCGCGTATCCTCGGGGAGTGCGTCAAATGAGCAGCGTGCTGCGTAAGCCGCTTGACCGTGCCGCGCTCGGCCGCACGCTAACGCGAATCGCGAACGCCGGCAGCCGCGCGGCGCTGTACGGGCTGATCGGTCGTCCCGCGCGCAGCGCACGGCGCATCGGTCTCACCGGCGCGCCAGGCACCGGCAAGAGTACGCTGATGCGCTGTCTTGCCGCGGCGAGCCTCGCACGAGACCAGCGCGTCGGCGTGCTGGCGGTTGATCCGAGCAGCCCCTATTCCCATGGAGCCATTTTGGGGGATCGCATCCGCATGGGCGAGGTGGCGAGCCACCCGGAGCTGTTTTTCCGTTCGCTGGCGAGCCGCAATGCGCACGACGGGCTGGCCGACAATCTCGCCGATATTCTGTGCGCGATGGAGAGCCACGACTTCGATGAATTGCTGGTCGAGACGGTTGGCGTGGGTCAGGCCGAACTCGGCGTGCGTGCGTTGGTGGATTGCGTGGTGCTCGTGCTGATGCCAGAGTCGGGCGACCAGGTGCAGGCGATGAAGGCGGGCATTATCGAGATCGCCGACGTGTTGGTCGTGAACAAGGCCGATCTGCCCGGCGCCGGGCAGATCGCAGCCGAAGTGAAGGACGTGCTGGGGCGCCGCCGCCGCGACGCGGACCTATGGGCGCCGCCGGTGATCCTTGCGTCACAGCATGACGCGGTATCGCAGCAGGCCGTAGCGCTGGCCATCAAGGCGCATTTCGCGTGGCGCCGCGGGCGGCATGACGAGACGCTGCGCCAGCGCGCGCGCGCCGTGTACCATGCCCAGAGCCTGCTCAATCATCGCATCGAGGAACTGCTGACGGAACTGCCGCCCGCCACGTTCGATTTGCCGCCGCGCGAAATCCATCGCGAGCTGGTTGCACGGCTGGTGGCTGATCTCGACGCTTGCGTTTCAACCCACACTCAGCGGGCCTGACGTGAAGAACGAAACCGGAGGGGATATGCTGAAACCGACATCCATGCGAATCGCCTTGATTGCGCTCACTGCCTTGGCGGTGGGCGACGCCGCCGCACAAGCGTTTCCGGCGCGGCCGATCCGTTTCATCGTGCCGCAAACGCCGGGCGGCGCGTCCGACGCGCTCGCACGCATTACCGGTCAGAAACTCGGCGACCAGTGGAATCAGCAGATCGTGATCGACAATCGCGGGGGTGCGGGCGGCAACATCGGGACCGATATCGTCGCCAAGAGTTCGCCCGACGGCCACACCTGGCTGCTCGCTTACGTCGGCACGCACGCGATCAACGCCGCGCTCTACAAGAAGCTGCCGTTTAATCCGGATAAGGATTTCGCAACGGTGGCGACGCTGGCCACGTTGCCGTTCGTGGTGATCGTCAACAACAATCTGCCGGTGAAAAGCGTGCAGGAGCTGATCGCGCTCGCTAAAACGAAGCCGGGCGGACTTTCCTACGGGTCGGCCGGCAGCGGCTCGGTCAACCACCTGCTCGGCGTGATGTTGAACTCGCTCGGCGGCGTCAACATCGTGCATGTGCCGTATCGGGGTGCTGCGGCAGCGCTGACCGACACCATGAGCGGACAGGTGCAGATGTATTACGCGAGCATGCCGTCGGTGGTGCAGCATGTGCGCGCCGGCGCCGTGCGCGCGATCGCGGTCACCAGCGCCAAGCGCTCGGACGCGTTGAAAGACGTGCCGACCATCGCCGAATCCGGTTTCCCAGGCTTCGACGTCAACCCGTGGTTCGGCATCCTGGCGCCCGCCGGCACGCCGGCTGCAATCGTCAAAAAGATCAACGCCGACGTCAATCAGATGCTCGCGCAGAAAGACGTGATCGACCGCTTCACGAATCTGGGCGCGGTACCGTTTGCGACGACACCCGAGCAATTCTCCAGAATCGCCCGCGACGACATCGTGAAGTGGGCTAAAGTGGTCAGGGAATCCGGCGCGACAGTCGATTGACGCCCACTCTGTCGTCTCCCTTGATGGGGGAAGGCAAGTGGGGGTGGCAAAAATTACTCCGGCGCCGGCTGATCGCGTTTCCACGCCACGAGTGCGACGCCCGCGCAGGTAATCGCGATGCCGAGCATGGAGACCAGCGTCGGCACGACTTTGAACAGCGCGAATTCGAGCACCACCGCGAACACCGGCGTCAGGTAAAAGAGGCTCGTCACGCGCGTGGCTGCGCCGTGGCGCATCAGCGTGTGCAGCGCGCTGACGGCGAGTATCGACGCGCAGATGACGAGAAATACGATCGCCCCGAAGAGCGGCCACGCCCAGGTAATCTTGAACCCCTCGACCAGCCACGCGAGCGGCGCCAGCACTGCCGCCGACGCGACAAACTGTACCAGCGTCGAAGCGCGCAAATCGACGCGCTGGCAGAACACGCGCTGATACAGCGTACCGGCGGTAACCGCGAGAAGCGCCACGATCACCGCGCACAGGCTGCCGGCGGTCATCTCGCGGATGTCGATTTTGTGCCACACCACGAGCACCACGCCGGCGAATCCGACGCCGATGCCGAGCCATTGGCGGCGCGACAGCTGCTCACCCATCCAGCGCGAAGCGATCAAGGCGGTTAGCAGCGGTTGCACCGTCAAAAGGACGGCGGTAATTCCAGCCGACACGCCAAGGTACTGCGTGTAGTGGCTGCCGCCGAGATGTATCGCGTGCATCAGGAGGCCGGCCACAATCACATGTCCCAGCTCCGCGCGCGACGCCGGCCACACGGGGCGCGTGATCAGCACGATGGGCACCATGCATGCGATGCCGAGCAGGAAGCGCATCGTGAGGAAGGTGAACGGCGGCGCGTACAGCATGCCGATCTTGGACGCGAGAAAACCCGAGCCCCAGATGGTGACGAAATACCAGGCAAGAAACGAATCCAGCCAGCGGCGATTGGCGAGGGCGGTATTCACACGGTTGATAAAAAAAATGCGAACGGAATGGCGAGTATACCCTGCGGGAAATCGCCGCCGGCGCGCGCCAAACCGGCTAAACTGGCGTTGCGCATTATCCGGGATTTGCGCCGGGGTGCCGCCCGCCTGTCACTGAATTGGAGGATACGATGTTCGGACGCCTGCTGCCGCGCCAGGGCCGTTTTTTCGATTTGTTCAACGAACACGCCGAGCAGATCGTGCTCGGTAGCCGCGAACTCGCCGCGCTGATGGCGAATCACGACGATCTCGAGCGCCGCACCTACATCATCGAATCGATCGAGAAACGCGCCGACAAGATCACGCGCACCACCATCGAGCTGGTGCACAAGACTTTCATCACGCCGATCGACCGCGAGGACATCCATCAGCTGATCAGCAAAATGGACGACATCCTCGACCTGATCGAAGACTCGGCGCAGCTCATGTTTCTCTACGACGTGCGCGACCCCACGCCCGAGGCGAAGAAGCTCGCCGATATCTGTGTCGTCTGCTGCGAGAAAGTGAAGGCCGCCGTCTTCCTGCTTTCGAGCATGGACAACGCCGCCGAGATCATGGTGATTTGCACCGACATCGACCGGCTCGAGTCGGAGGCCGACCACGTGATGCGCGGGGCTATCGCGCGCCTTTTTCGCGACGAGCCCGACGTACGCGAGCTGATCAAGCTGCGCTCGGTCTACGAGCATCTGGAGACGGTGACCGACCGCTGCGAGGACGTCGCCAATATCATCCAGGGCATCGTAATCGAGAATTCATGAGCGCGCCGCGCACGGCGACAGGGATCGCGGGGCGGGGCGCATGAGCATCGAGGTGCTGGTGCTGCTGGTGCTCGTCGCGCTCGCGTTCGACTTCATGAACGGCTTTCACGACGCCGCCAACGCGATCGCGACCATCGTCTCGACCCGGGTGCTGCGGCCGCAATGGGCGGTGGCGTGGGCCGCGTGGTTCAACTTCGTCGCGTTCCTGATCTTCGGCGTCGCGGTGGCGGCGACGATCGGCAAGGGCATCATCGATCCCGGGATCGTCGACCATTACGTGATCTTCGGCGCGCTGATCGGCGCGATCACCTGGAACGTCATCACCTGGTACTACGGCATCCCGTCGAGTTCGTCGCACGCGCTGATCGGCGGTCTCGCGGGTGCGGCGGTCGCCAAGGGCGGTGTGCATACCCTGATTGCGGGCGGCTTGCTCAAGACCGCGGCCGCGATCTTGCTGTCGCCGGCGCTCGGTTTCGTGCTCGGCGTCGCGCTGATGCTCGCGGTGTCGTGGGTGTGGGTGCGCGCAACGCCGCGCCGGATCGACCGCTGGTTCCGTCGCCTGCAGCTGGTATCGGCGGCGCTCTACAGCATTGGTCACGGCGGCAACGACGCGCAGAAGACCATGGGCATCATCTGGATGCTGCTCATCACGGCCGGCACCCTCGGCGACAAGGATCCGCTCCCGCTATGGGTGGTGTTCGCCTGTTACGGCACAATCGCGCTCGGCACGCTGTTCGGCGGCTGGCGCATCGTCAAGACCATGGGCCAGAAGATCACGCGGTTAAAGCCGGTGAGCGGCTTTTGCGCCGAAACCGGCGGCGCCATCACGCTGTTTCTCGCGACCGGACTCGGCGTGCCGGTATCCACCACGCATACCATCACCGGCGCGATCGTCGGTGTCGGCTCGGTGCAAAAATTGTCCGCCGTGCGCTGGGGGGTGGCCGGCAATATCGTGTGGGCCTGGCTCTTCACCATCCCGTGCTCGGCCTTCGTCGCCGCCGTCGCATGGTGGCTGGCCCAGCGTTACTTCTAGCGTTTTGTTACGCTTCCCCGCAATAGCACGCGCCCCGGTCGTGCGCCGGTCGATTTCCCGTCGCGCCAGACAATCGCGCCGTTGACAATAACTGCTCCGATGCCGCGCGCGGGCAGTGTTGAGTGCTGAAAATCCGCCTTGTCGATCACCGTGTCGGCATTGAACAGCGTGATGTCGGCGTGCCCGCCCGCCTTGAGCACGCCGCGTCCCTTCAAGCCGAACTTGCCCGCCGTGAGGCCCGTCATCTTGTAGACCGCGGTTTCCAGCGGAAAGAGCTTCAACTCGCGCGAGTAGTGGCCGAGCACGCGCGGGAAGGTGCCCCACAGCCGCGGGTGTGGTTTGGTGTCGTGCGGCAGCCCGTCGGAGCCGATCATGGTTTCTTCAAAGGCGAGTATGCGTTGCACGTCTTTTTCGTCGAGCATGAAATAAATCGCGCCGGCGGGTTTTATTTTTTCGACGGCCTCGGCTTGCGTCATCTGCAACCGGCGCGCGACTTCGTCGAGATCAACACCCGCGAACTCCGGATGCGGCTTCGACCACGTTATGATGATGCGCGACGATTGTTCGAGCCGGTCGTAGCGCAACACGGTCGACGACGCAATATACGGATAGCAGTCGAGACCCAGCGGCTGCTTGTGCATGAGTTCGGCGATCAGCTTCAGCGTTTCGACCGAGCGGCCGTGGTTTTTGGTGCCGACGGTCTTGTGGTGCGAGATGACGACGGGAACTGCCAGCGTGCGGCCGATCAAACAGGTTTCTTCGATCGACTCCATGACCTGGTCGTCTTCGTTGCGCATGTGCGTGACGTAGAGGCCGTTGAACTCGGTGAGTGGACGGCATATATCGATGATTTCTTCCGTCGGCGCGCAGGCCGCCGGCGGGTACGCGGTGCCGGTGGAAACGCCAATGGCGCCGGAGGCGAGCGATTCATGCGCCATCGCGCGCATTCCGGCGATCTCGGCGGGAGTCGCCGCGCGGTCGAGCCGGTCCATCGTCGCTACCCGGAAAGTCGTATGGCCGACGAGGCACGTCGCGTTGATGGCGGCCGGCCGCGCCGCGAGTTCTTCGCGGTAGGCGCGAAAGCTCGGGAACCTGAACCAGTCGCCGCTGCCGTCGAGCAGATCGAGCGGCGGCGTCGATGCGCCGTTAGGCGGCGAATGCGCGAGGCTGATGCCGCAGTTGCCGGTAACGACGGTCGTAACACCCTGGCTGACTTTCGGCGCCATGTCCGGATTGGACAGCAGCATGCGGTCGTCATGCGTATGCGCATCGATGAAGCCGGGTGCCGCAATCATGCCAGAGGCGTCGACTTCGCTATCGGCGGTCGCGTTGTCGAGTGTGCCGATCTTAATGATCATGTCGCCGCGTACGCCGATCTCGCCGTGAAAACGTGGTGCGCGCGTGCCGTCGATAATGGTCGCGTTGCGGACTATCAGGTCGTAATGTTCAGTGCCGGCCATAATATAATTTCGGAGCGATCATCAAAATTTTCTTCAAGCAACGCAACCGCCGATGGACGCCGATTAACGCCGATAAGTACCCGCGTATTTCTACGATTGGGATTGTCTGTGGCTATCTGCGTTCATCGGCGGTTGCATCAGATTTAGTCGAGCTTGGCGCCGGATTTTTTGACGACGTCCGCCCACTTCATCGTCTCTTTTTTTGCGAACGCGGCGAACGCCTCGGGCGTGCCGCCGACGGGTTCGGCGTCGATCGCCGCATAGCGCTCTTTGAGCGTTGGCGACTGCAGCGCTTTGTTCACCTCGGCGTTAAGCTTCGTCACTATCGCCTTCGGCGTGCCGACCGGCACCACCAGTCCGCCCCACGCCGTGGTTTCGTAGCCGGGGACGCCGGCCTCGGCGATGGTCGGGATATCCGGGAACACCGGCGAGCGTTTGAGGTTGCTGACGCCGAGGCCGCGCACCTTCCCCGATTTTACGTGCGGCGAGATCGAAGTCAGGTTGTCGAACATGAGTTGCACTTGCCCGCCGATCAGGTCCGAGATGCCTTGCGGGCTGCCCTTATACGGCACGTGCACGATCTCTATGCCGGTCATGATCTTGAACAACTCGCCGCCGAGATGCCCGGTGGTGCCGTTGCCGCCCGATGCGTTCAGGAGCTTGCCCGGATTCTGCCGCGCGTAATCAATCAGCTCTTTGACGGACTTCACCGGCAGCGCATTGGTCACCGCGAGCATGTTGTAGGTGGACAGAAACTGGCCGACGATCACGAGATCCTTGTCGGGATCGTACGGTTGCTGCTGTTTGGGCAGCAGCGACTTGTTGATGGCGAGCGTCACCACGTTCGCGTAGCCGATGGTATAGCCGTCCGGATTCGCGCGCACCACCATGTCGGTGCCGATGGTCTGCGCCGCGCCCGGCCGGTTGTCGATCACGATCTGCTGCCCCATCTGCCTGACCAGCTCGACGGCGAGGATACGCGTCACGACATCGGGCGAGCCGCCGGCGGCGGACGAGATGATGAGCCGGATCGAGCGCTCGGGATATTCGGCCTGTGCACCGGGTGCAAAGCCGAGCAACAGCAGCACGCTAACCAATGACAAAGTCGATTTCATGGCAAAGCCCTCTCTCGCTACGGGATATTTACAGGATATTGGGGTGCTACGGCGCGAGCCGCTCGATCTTCCAGCCGCCGCCGCTGCGCGAATACAACAGGCGGTCGTGCAGTCGGTTGGGGCGGCCCTGCCAGAACTCGATGGTGTCCGGTGTCAGGCGATAGCCGCCCCACGCGGGCGGCCGCGGCGGATGGTCGCCGTAATTCTTGACGGCGCCGGCAAAGCGCGCTTCGAGCGCCGCGCGGTCAGCCACCACCGCGCTTTGCGGCGAGGCAATCGCGGCGTGGCGGCTGCCGAGCGGGCGGCTCGCGAAATATTCGTCGGCTTCCCGCGCCGAAACTTTTTCGATGCGGCCTTCGACGCGCACCTCGCGCTCGAGCTCGGTCCAGTAAAACAGCAGCGCCGCCGCCGGATTGCCGGCAAGCTCTTTGCCCTTGCGCGACTGGTAATGGGTGTAGAACACAAAGCCGTCGTGATCGACGCCTTTCAGGAGCACGATGCGCGCTGACGGCTGACCGCCGGCGGACACGGTGGCGAGCGTCATCGCGTTCACCAGCGGCATTTCCGCCGCGACCGCCTCGTCGAACCACAATTTGAACTGCGCGATCGGCTCGCGCGCGACATTTTTTTCGTCGAGGTTCGCGCGCATGTACTCCTGGCGCAGGTTGGCGATGTTCATAGAGGAATAGGTATGAGAGTGTGGCGAGCCGCTATTCTACCCGTAACGCATGCGGGCGGCGCACGGCGCGCTCGTCACAGCAAGGCGTGCGCGCCGAATAACGAGTGGTGCATAAACAGCAGCACCGCGTACGCGGCGAGGCCGAGCAGAATCTTCCACCAGCCGATTTCGGCGGGTTTGAACTCGGTGCGGCCGCCGGCAATCGCCGCGAACGGCACGTTGGAGGTCACTGCGGCGAAGTGCTGCCAGTCCGCGCCCAGCGCGGCCGCCTTGCGCCGGTCGATGAGCCAGGTGCCGGAGAGCGCGAGCACGCCGAAGGTCCCGAAAAATATCAAGGCCGCCGCGTCACCGCGCGCGACGATATGGCTCACCGCCCACAACGCGAAACCCCACATCATGGGGTGGCGGGTGACGCGCAATATGCCGCGCGCAGGGTCCACCGATTTGAGCAGCCGTTCCTGGCCGACGAGCGTCGGATTGCGCGACAAGAACCCGCACACAATGAACACCAGCGCGAACGGCATCACCAGGAGCGGCACCGGGCGCAGCGCCACCGCGTACCACAGATTGATGAAAGGCGCGTGGTAAAACGCCCAGATCATCCAGCCCAGCGTGACGAACGCAAAGAGCGAATACAGCGCGAGATAAGCCTTGCCGAGAGCGGCAATCAGTACTGCGCGCAACGGCGTGCTCGCGATGTAGTGCGTCGCGAGAAACGCAATTGACGCGACGATGAGGTGGGTCATGGGGTTCATAGGGCGCTCTCGTGTCGAATGCACGCGGCCGCCGCCGCGCGCATTCCGCCATCTTAGCGCTTGCCCGCTGTTTCGGCAGGAGTTCGCGGCAACGCGGACAATTCATTCGGGTAGGGTGGGCAACCCGTTGCCCACGCGGTAAACGCAGTCGATGATAATCGTGACAAAGCGACTATGCGCAGGATATGCCGGTTCTCGAGGTCCATTGCCGCGAGGCTGGCCAGCACGCGCACGGCGAGCGCATCACGAGTTCCCGCGCGCCGTCTGCATAGGGCGCGGTGACGCGCGTGGTTGACGTTGACCGCACTGAAGTTAAACCCTATCTAAATGATAAGGGGTTTTGGTATAATGCGGGCATGGTCATTCATGCCCACGCGGAACCAGCGCCGCATGTTTCCGTTACCCAGTTCGCGAAACGGGAGGGTGTGAGCCGGATTCGCGTGCTGCAACTGCTCGCGGAGCGCCGCATTCCGGGGGCGCGGAAAATCGGCCATCACTGGATCATTCCTGGCGCCGCGGCGATTCAGCGGCGTGCGCCGGGCCGCCCGCGCAAGCAGCCACGCGCCGATCAGCGTCTCCTGCGAGCGCTCGCAAGGCGCTACGTCTGGTGGCTTTCCCCCGGCGCAGCATTGGCGAGGCCGAACTTTATCGCCACGCAGGTCATGGAAATGGGCGACTACGACGACGTGCTGAAGCTCGAAGCAACGCTCGGGCGCGAGGCGCTGGTGCGCGCGCTTCGCGGGGCCGAGGCCGGGCGATTGTCCGAGCGCTCCTGGATCTACTGGCATCATCGGCTGGGTGTGGCCGGCAGGCGAATTCCACCTCTGCCTCGGCGCACGCTGCGCTGAACGCGGCGGTCGCGCCCGATGGCAACTGTAGCGCCCATTGCAACTCTCTCGCCGAATTTCGCCCGGCTGCCACCGGCGCAGCGGCAGCTGTGGCCGGAACTGCGTCCCAGCGTCGAACTTGGCTTTGTCCTGTACGGTGGAACCGCGATTTCACTTCATCTCGGACACCGCCGTTCCGTTGACTTCGATTTTTTCCACAACCGGGTGCTGGCGCATGATGAGATCAGGGCCGCGTTCGCGTTCATCCGGCGAGCGACGACGCTGCAGGACTCGAAGGACACGCTCGTGCTCATGGTGGCGGGTTATGGACGGGGCTCGGGGCGGGAGGGCCGCGACAATGTGAAAGTGTCCTTCTTCGGCGGCATGTCCTTCGGCACGGTCGGAAACCCGCTGCTCTGCGACGACGGCGTCATGCGGATCGCCTCGCTCGACGATCTGATGGCGCACAAGCTCAAGGTGATCCTGCAGCGTAGCGAAAAAAAGGATTATCGGGACATTGCGGCGATGATCCGGGCGGGCGGCCAGGTGGACCGCGGACTCGCCGCGGCGCGCCTGTTTTTCGGCAAGGCATTTCAGCCGGCGGCGAGCGTGAAGGCGTTGACCTACTTCAAGGGCGGCGATCTGGGCAGGCTGTCCGGCGCCGACCGCAGCACGCTGATCGAGGCGGCGAAGGCGGTCCGCGCACTCCCTTTGATTGCGCTGCGATCGAAAAAGCTGGCGAGCGTGTGAATCCGGACTTCGGTTGGGACTGTGCCTTGGACGATGGTAGGTCAGGCGTTGCGCGCTCTCGGGCGTATGCGAACCGCGCGTGCGGCTCATCCGCAAAATCTTTTTCGGCCTTTCAACCCCGGTAATTTCGCCAGGCCTTCAGGAGGCGCAGTCTGTGGCCATAAGTGCGCGAATCAGACAGGCTACTGAGAAGTAACATTCCATCAAGAATTGCCTTAACCGTGCAGAAATCCAGCGAATCGACCATTATTCTTGATGATCCCGGCGCGGAAGATTTGCTTGGGGCGGGTGATATGCTCGTTAAACCAAACGGACAAGCGATGTCACGCGTGCATGGTGTGTTTCTGAACCGGGATTTCTTGAACTCATTCGTAAGAAGTCGACAGTAGTGTCCCAACTCAGCGTTGCAGGCAGTCGTCGGGCAAGGGTTGAATCGGCGTGAAATCGCGGTGCGCGATGTACTCGGGACGGTGGAAGCGGCGGATATGGTTCTGGCACGAATTCAAGCTCAGATAAACGATGGTGCGGTTCCACGGCGTCATGTTGCTGCCGGAGGCGTGTACCAGATTGCAGTGGAACACCATCATCGATCCCGCCGGGCCCTTGGGCGCGATGATGCCGCCCTCGGCGACGAGTCGCGTAATCGTGGCGTTGTCGATCGTCCACAACGGGTAGCTGGTCGTCGACAAATCGTGCCCCGCTTCCTGGCGCCCTTTTTTATGCGAGCGCGGAATGAACATCAGCGGGCCGTTGAACTCGTTCACGTCCTCGAGAAACACCGCGACGTTCATCGCGCGCGCCTCGGGCA
>JAYVME010000465.1:0-3219 GCA_043759115.1 Betaproteobacteria bacterium
ATGCCTGATTTCGTCGCACGCCTTGGCGGCGTCGGGCACGGCCAGCGCGACATGGCCGTAGCCGGTGCCGATCTCGTACTTGCTCACGCCGTAGTTGTAAGTCAGCTCGATGTCGGCGCCGCTCTCTTCTTCGTCGTAACCGACGAAGGCCAGCGTGAATTTGCCGTCGGGATAATCGCGCTTGCGATGCAGACGCATGCCGAGCACTTCAGTGTAAAAAGCAATGGAGCGATCCATATCGCCGACGCGGAGCATGGTGTGCAGGATTTTCATGGGTTGCTTTCTGTAGAAGGCCTGAGGATTCGGGGGCAATTATCCCACTCCAGGCGCTTGCATTTTCTTGATCCCGCTGTGGTTGTACTTGGCGGAGGCCTTTCCAATCTCGATCGTCTGTACGCCAATGTGCTGCGTCTGTGGAGCGAACACATCTTCTCCGACCACGTTGCCACGCGACTGCTCAAGAATCGCCACGGCGATTCGTCGGGTGCGCGCGGTGCGGCGTGGTTGTGGGGAGCATTCACATGCGCTTGACATTCATGCCTTGACCTATAAACTCTATAGGTATGCGAAATGTTAGACCGCTGCCGCTTAACGACGTCAACTTCATGAAAAAGTTGCGGGCGGTGATTGTGGATACGACCCGCATACAACTGACCTCGCATGCGCGTGATCGGATGAAAACGCGCCGCATCTCGTTCCGGCAGGTGCTGGAAACTTTGCGTCAAGGCAGGGTTTGCGAGGCAGCACATGTCACCGTGCATGGTGACTGGAAGGCAACCTTGTTACATCAGTATGCTGGCGATGCGGTACGTGTCGCCGTGGCTTTGCGCAGAACCAACGACGATGACTTCGCGGTTGTGATCACGGTAATTGACGAATAACGGAGAAGACCATGAAAGGCTGCTATCACTATCTGGAAGGCGGCTTGCGCAACATCTGGCTGAAGAACGGTTACGCCATCAAGCGCGATCCGGACTATGGCGAACTGCTTTCCATTCATGACGTGGATGGTTTGCATCGGGCCATCGGGCGGGCGCTGGCGAACAAGCCGCGTCTGACCGGCGCCGAAGTGCGCTTCCTGCGCAAGGAAATGGGGCTGTCGCAACGTGGCCTCGGCGACCTGCTTGGCGTCGGCGATCAGGCCGTCGCCCTGTGGGAAAAGAATGGCCGTGTGCCCAAGACCGCGGATCGCATGCTGCGCCTGGTGTATCTGGAGCACGTGGACGGCAACACGCCGATCATCGCCACCATCCGTCGCATCAACGATCTCGACGAACGCAGCAGCGACAAGATCGTCGCCGAGGATGCCAAGGGCGGTTGGCGGACCAGGGCTGCCTGAAGCGTCGAATCCAAATTAGCCAAATGCCGTCTTCACTGTCGTGCACGGCGCGGCCTGGACTAATTTCCCTGCCGTAACAGATTGCGAGCGATGGTGTAGCAATGCAGGCTGGTGGGAACGAAGTCGATCTCCAGATTCTTGTCCGACCCCGAACCAGTTTTGGTAAGCGTCGTTACCAAAGGGTTTCGTTGCAGGCGATGCCGGGAGGCAAATTCACGCAAGCCGCGCAGTTCACTCCAGTTATCGTATGCCGAGTCAGACCACTTGATTTCAACGACGAATCTGGGTGCTTGTGTGCGCGTGTCGAGTGATACCAGATCAACTTCCAGATCAGTCCGGCCTTGTTTCCAGCGTGCATAGTGAAGCGAATGAACCACGCTGCTGCTGTGCAGCCATTGGCTCCAGAGTGCGGTTTCCGCGAGTCGTCCCATTGCGTCATCGTCGCTGCGCACTGCTCCGAACAAAGCCGCCCGAATTGAGGGATTGGTCAAATAGACCTTGAACGTGCGTGCTCGTTTCAAGCGGCGGGCGGTTTCGTCGACGCGATGAACCCGTTTTATCAAAAACGCGGCTTCCAGGTATTCGAGATATTCCGCCAGTCTTTCCTTGCGGATGCCGGAATGTTTGGAGAGCGCCTCAGGGCTGACTTCTTCGCCGGTATTGAAGGCCAGCACGTTGAAGAAGCGGTTCAGCTCCTGCGTGTCCTCAATGCCAAAAAGGCTTGGCAAATCTTTTAGCAAGACTTTATCGACAATGTCCTGACGCAAAAACCGGGATGGGTTGTCGCGTATCGCCGGGTTCATTACGGCTTCCGGGAAGCCTCCGAAATTGAGGTATTTCACGAACTCAACGTTGAGCTGCACGATATTGCGCGCCCGGTAAAGTGGCGGTTTATCAGGCGTCCGTTCTTGTTCCTCAATGAGGCTATCCTCGACATTGGCGAAGTTCAGATATTCGGCAAAGGTGAGGGGTGGGAGCATGAAATCGGTGAAACGACCTGCCCCCGATTCACGGCTTTTCATTTTCAGTGCGGCGGCGGCGGAGCCGCTGACAACAAAGCGTACCGTCCGATAACTATCCACCAGCGATTTGAGATGTACCTCCCAATCACGCAGATATTGAATCTCGTCAAAGAAAACCCAGAGCTGGCGAGTGCGCGCATGGTCGTGGACATCCATGAAGTCACGTAACAGGCCTTCGAGCGAACGCCCGGAATAAAGTGGAGTCTCCAGCGACAGATAAAGTATGTCGATACCCCGCGTACCGTTATCAAGGAGCTCCTGAATCGCGTGCTTGATCATCACGGTCTTGCCAACCCGGCGCGGGCCAATTAACGTTACTGCGCGAGATACCTCCAAATCTCGTACCAAACGCATGAAAGGCATAAAGTAGGCGCGGCGGCGCCAGTCGCGCCATTCGGGGTCAATGCCGCCTCCGGCAATCCACCAAGGGTTGTCGTCCGCAAGCCTGCGGAGCACGTCTTTTCTCGGTATTTCCAATGACTTAACCATTAAGCCCCCAGTATTAACGCTAAGGCGTTAATTTAAGCCTGTTATTAACGGCTTAATCTTACATCAATGGTTAATTCTTTGAAAGATATTGGTTTTATGGCGTCACATTAGGGCCAATGGGCCTGCGCCGAGCGGCTGATGGCGTTAGCCTTTAGTTCGTCGGCTGCAAATTGGTGAGCCGAAGATAAAACTCAAACAAGAAGGCGACGCGTTCGGCGTCGTTGCTCCATTTGCGCTTGCCGCCATCAGCGACGTAGGCAGCATCTACGGCGCGGTCGAGAGCTTGATGGGCTTTGGCCAGGGTGGGCGGCATCAAGTCCGGGTCGTAGAGCGTGGCCAGCGTGGTGGCCGTATCGCGCTGGAATTCGG
>JAYVME010000466.1:0-3213 GCA_043759115.1 Betaproteobacteria bacterium
CAATAGAATCGCCACCAGCAGCGGGTTCATGGCGGAGGTCACGAACAGCGGCACTAACAGCAGCACACAGCACGCGATGAATGCGCCAAGCACCAGATCAAGTTGCGCGAGCCGGTAAAAGAGATAGGGATAGATGAGGCAGGCCGCGACAATCGCCATCGCCGCCAACGCCGGCATCAACGCGAAGAGCGACACCAGCTTGTCGGCGCCCGGCATGCGGCCTTGCCTGCCGCTCGCCAGCCGCCCGCCGTGCCAGTAGCCCGCGGCGAGCGACACCAGTGTGATCGAAAGTATGCCGCTCCAGATATAAAGGCTGACGCCAAAATAGGGTGTCAGAATTCGCGACGCGAGCAGTTCGAGCGCAAGGATCGCGCCGCCGGTCGTAAAAATGATCGCTTGCAGCATGTTGTGGCGGGTGTCGTGGCAGATGAGCGGTCGGGTATAATGCCGACGCGTTTATGCAGCATGAACTGCGGTTGAATTTGCGTTTGAGCGTTCGCGAAATCTACCAGACTTCATCGGCCGACGCGAGCGCGCCGCGAATTGAGCGCGCAGTGGCGGCGGTGCAGCGTGCATCTTGAACAGGGAGGGATCATGGTTGGATTGAGTTGGCGTATCCTGCGCGCGGCTCTCATCGCGGGCGCCGGACTGATGAATGGCGTGATGGCGGCGGAACCGAGCGTGCCTTATGTGCCCACGCCCCAGGTGGTGGTCGACCGCATGCTGCAAATGGCCAAGGTTACCCCGCAGGACTACCTGATTGACCTGGGCTCGGGTGACGGCCGCATCGTGGTAACTGCCGCGAAAAAATACGGCGCGCGCGGTTTTGGCGTCGATTTGAATCCAGTGCGCATCAAGGAGGCCGTCGAGAACGCGGCCAGGGCAGGCGTCAGCGACCGTGCCGCGTTTCTTCAGCGCAACCTGTTCGATACCGATTTATCGGGCGCGACCGTGATCACGATGTATCTGCTGCCGCGCGTGAATCTTGATCTCAGGCCGAAGATACTGGAACTCAAACCGGGCACGCGCATCGTGTCGCACGATTTCTCGATGGACGACTGGAAGGCGGACGAATCGGTCAGCCTGGAGGTTGACGACAAGTACGGGGCGGGCGGTGGTTCCGGCACGAGTACGATTTATTTCTGGGTGGTGCCGGCCAGGGTGACCGGGCCCTGGCAATGGCAGTCGAGCGTGGGTGGCAAGCCGCAGGCTTACGAGATGGTGCTCGAGCAGAATTTTCAGGTGATAAGCGGTGTCGTGCGCGCGGGCGGACGCAGCGTGAAGCTGCAGGATGCGAAGTTGCGCGGCGACCAGATCAGCGGCAGTTTCATGGCCGACATCAATGGCGCCGCGCTGAAGCATGAATTTTCGGGGCGTGTGACGGGCGGCAGCATCGAGGGCAGCGTGAAACTGACGGGCAGTCGCACGCAGGGGCAGGTCGAATGGAGTGCGACGCGCGGCAGCAAGTGAAGACGTGAGGCGTGAGGCGTGAGGGGGGGGTAGAGCAAGGATAAAGGCGGAAGGATGAAGGGTGAATAAAATCTTTTTCGGCGTTTATCGGCGCCTAATGAGTGCATTAAGTTTGGGAGATGGATTTTGAATATGGATTTAGCAGTGTTTACCAATGGTTGTCGCGCCACAGCGATCGTCGCCGGTTTCGCAATGCTGGCAGCGTGCCCGGTGAGGGCGCAGGACTTCGGCGACACGCCGTACGTGCAGACGCCGCAAAACGTCGTCGATCGCATGTTGCAGGTGGCAAAGGTCGGTCCCGCCGATTACGTGATCGATCTGGGTTCGGGCGACGGCCGCATGGTCATCACGGCGGCGCAGAAATACGGTGCGCGCGGTTTTGGCATCGATCTCGACCGGCGCTTGGTCGAACTCGCCAACCGGCGCGCGGCCAGTGCGGGTGTGGCCGACCGCGTGGCTTTCTACGAGCGCGATCTCTACGATACTGATCTCAGCGGCGCGAGTGTGGTCACGATTTATCTGCTGCCCGAGGTCAACCTGATGGTGCGGCCCAAGCTGCTCGCCACGCTAAAGCCCGGAACGCGCATCGTGTCGCACGATTACAACATGGGCGACTGGCCGCCCGACGAGCAAATGGTACTGGATGCGCCGGACAAGCCGGTCGGCCGCGACAAGAAAAGCAAGGTGTTCTTTTGGGTGGTGCCGGCCAATGCGGCCGGCAAATGGCGCTGGGAGTTGCCGTTGGCGGGCAAGGCCGCAGTGTTCAATCTGAGCATCGCGCAGAATTTCCAGACGATTAACGCCAGCGTAAGCGTGGATGGCATTGCGTGGCCGCTTGAGAAAGTGCTTTTAAAAGGCGTGGACATCAGCTTCGCGGTGAGCGATCCGCGCGACAAATCGCGTTATGAATTCGCGGGACGGATCGAGGGCCAGGCGATTACCGGCACGGCACGGGTCGCCGGCCCGCGCGCGCTGCGCCAGCTCGCGTGGGAGGCCGCGCGTACCGAACTCGGCAGCCCGGCGCACGCGGCACTGACTAAACCGACGCTGCAAGAATTGCAGAAGGCGCAGTAGATGACGTGGCGGGAACGGTGGCGGCGTTATTTACTGTACCTGCTGGCGACTGTTGTCTGCCTTGTTGCGTCCGCCGCGGAAGCGCAGTTCAGCTACGACGTGCCGTACGTGCCGACGCCGCACGTGGTGGTCGAGGAAATGCTGCGGCTTGCCAACGTGGGTCCGGGTGATTTCGTGATGGATCTGGGCTCCGGCGACGGGCGCATTCTGATCGCCGCGGCCAGAAAATTCGGCGCGCGCGGCGTCGGTGTCGATCTTGACCCCGACCGCATCGACGAAAGCGTCTACAGCGCGCAGTTGCAGGGCGTAAGCGAACGCGTCGCGTTTCAGCGCCAGGATCTATTCAAGTTCGATCTCAGTCAGGCGACAGTCATCACCCTGTACCTGCTGCCATCGGTCAACATGAAATTGCGGCGGCGATTGTTGAGCGAATTGAAACCCGGTACGCGCATTGTGTCGCACGATTTTGATTTTGAAGACTGGCGGCCCGACCAGAAATCGACCGTGCGTAAAAATGTGTTCCTGTGGATCGTGCCGGCGCAGGTTGAGGGCCGCTGGCGCACCACCATCGCGTTGCCAGCGGGCGAGCGCAGCTACGAGATAGAGATCAGGCAAAAATTCCAGGAAATCGACGGCCTCGCGCGTTATGATAAAAAGGTGGCGGGCCTG
>JAYVME010000467.1:0-3210 GCA_043759115.1 Betaproteobacteria bacterium
ACCGACATCGCAATCTTCACGCAGGGCGCGATCCGCCACACCGGCGTAATCCCGATCGCCGGCGATCAGATCACCAATGACATCGCGATGGCGCTGCGCACGCCGACCAAGGATGCCGAGGACATCAAGCGCCAATATGGCTGCGCGTTAAAGCAACTCGCCGATCCCCAGCAAATGGTGGAGGTGCCGGGCATCGGGGAGCGCAGCGCGCGGCAGTTGTCGCGTCAGACGCTGGCGGAAGTGATCGAGCCGCGCATCGAAGAACTCTATTCGCTGGTGCAGGCGGAACTGCGCCGCTCGGGTTACGAAGAGCTGTTGTCGTCGGGGATCGTGCTCACCGGCGGCTCGAGTTCGATGCAGGGCATGGTCGAGCTGGGGGAGGAGATTTTTCATATGCCGGTGCGCATCGGCCAGCCGCAATACCACGGCGGATTGTCGGAGGTCGTGCGCAATCCGCGCTACGCAACGGCCGTCGGCCTGTTGCTGCTCGGCGTGCAGCAGCAGCGCCAGCATGATCTGGCGCAGGCGCAATTGGGGTCGCTCGCAGGACTGGTCGAGCGCATGAAGAGCTGGTTCAAGGGGAATTTTTGATGGGCACGCATAGCGGTATCAAGGTAGCGCGGGAATTCGGCACTAGTGGGGTAGGCAAATTGCAGTATTCGTTTTTACTTTAGTCACAGGAGGCAACTATGTTTGAAATCATGGAAGTTCCGTCGCAGGAAGCGGTAATCAAGGTGATCGGGGTCGGCGGTTGCGGGGGCAATGCGGTCGATCACATGATCGCCAACGGCGTCAAAGGCGTGGAGTTCATCTGCGCCAACACCGACATGCAGGCGCTGAAACGCTCGCAGGCGCGCACGCAACTGCAACTCGGCCCCGAAATCACCAAGGGCCTCGGTGCGGGTGCCAATCCCGATGTCGGGCGCCAGGCGGCGCTCGAGGATCGCGAGCGCATCATCGACCTCATCGGCGGCGCCGACATGCTGTTTTTGACGGCGGGCATGGGCGGCGGCACCGGCACCGGGGCCGCCCCGGTGATCGCGGAAATCGCGCGCGAACTGGGCATCCTGACGGTCGCGGTGGTCACCAAGCCGTTTGCATTCGAGGGCAAGCGGCAGAAAATCGCGCAGGAAGGTCTCGACGCGTTGTCGCAGCACGTCAATTCGCTGATCGTGGTTCCAAACGACAAGCTGATGCAGGTGCTCGGCAATCAGGTGACCGTCGACGAAGCGTTCCGCGCCGCCAATGACGTGCTGCACGGCGCCGTCGCGGGCATCGCGGAGATCATAGGCTGCCATGGCATGATCAACGTCGACTTTGCCGACGTAAAAACCGTGATGTCGGAAACCGGCATGGCGATGATGGGCTCGGCCAAGGCGGCCGGCACCGATCGGGCGCGCATGGCGGCGGAGCAGGCCGTTGCATGCCCACTGTTGGAGGACATCGATATTGCCGACGCGCGCGGCGTGCTGGTCAACATCTCGGCAAGCAAATCGCTGTTCCAGTTGCAGGAGATATACGACGTGATGGATGTGATCAAGGCGTTCGCGGCAGATTCGGCGACCGTGATCACAGGCACCGTTTACGATGATGCGCTGGGAGACGAACTGCGCGTGACCATCGTGGCGACCGGGCTGGGCAAGGCGCATCCGCGCATGCAAATGAAACCGCTGCAGGTGGTGCAAGCGACGGGCACGGACGGCGTGATGGCGGGCGGCAACGTGAATTACGAAGAACTCGATCAGCCGGCCGTGATTCGGCGCAACCGCAACCAGACTGTCGAAGCGATGCGCAATTCCGGCGTCGAGATGCTGGATATTCCGGCGTTCCTGCGCAAGCAGGCTGACTGAAATCATGTGCAAGTCCGCGCCTGCGCCGTCGAACCGGTGTCGCGCTGATGGCGGCGTTGTTTACGTGAGGAGACTAACTTCGTTAACTAGCTAACGCAGCGGGCAGGGATGTCACGGCGGCGCGTGTTGTTCGCGCAAATGGTTGTACTCACTGCCGATTAAGCCAGTGACGTCGCGGCACGGTTGGCGGCAGCCGCCGGCTTTTGCCGGTTGCAGGCCGGTCGTGATAAAATTCGTTTTCAAGAGGCATAAAAATCAAAGAGTTAATTCGTGATCAAGCAACGTACTCTAAAAAACATCATCCGCGCCACCGGCGTCGGTTTGCATACCGGCGAGAAGGTCTATCTCGCCCTGCGTCCGGCCGCGCCGAATACGGGTGTGGTGTTCCGCCGCGTCGATCTGGCGCAGCCGGTAGATATCAAGGCCGATCCCTATCACGTCGGCGACACGCGGTTATCGTCGTGTCTTGAGCAGGGCGGCGTGCGCGTATCGACGGTCGAGCACCTGATGTCGGCGCTGGCGGGGCTGGGCATCGATAATGTGTATGTCGACGTGTCGGCGGGCGAGGTACCGATCATGGACGGCAGCGCCGGTCCGTTTGTGTTTTTGTTGCAATCGGCGGGTGTCGAAGAGCAGACGGTGGCGAAAAAATTCATCCGCATACTGAAAACCGTGGAAGTCACCGACGGCGACAAGTCCGCGCGTTTTGAACCCCACAACGGGTTCAAGATAGAGTTCAGCATCGATTTCAATCATCCGGTGTTCGAGAATTCCGCCAAGTCGGTGTGCGTGGATTTCGCCACCACCTCCTATATCAAGGAAGTCAGCCGCGCGCGCACTTTCGGGTTCATGCATGAAGTCGAATGGATGCGCGGGCAGGGCCTGGCGCTGGGCGGCTCGCTCGACAACGCCATCGTGCTCGATGAATATCGCGTGCTGAATAACGACGGTCTGCGTTATGACGACGAGTTCGTCAAGCACAAGGTGCTCGATGCGATCGGCGACCTCTACCTGCTCGGCCACCCGGTGATCGGCGCGTTTGTCGCGCACAAATCCGGCCACGCGCTCAATAACATGCTGCTGCGCCGGCTGCTCGAACAGAAAGACGCGTGGGAATACGTGAGTTTCGACCGCGCCGAGGACGTTCCCGCGTTTGTCGCCTCGACCCAGCCGGCACTGGCATAGCGCTTTGTCTTCACGTCGCAAGCGTGCATCCCTGGCACTAGAGAAATCACGGCTGACGCCGTAGCGCCATGTTCGTCCTGCGCATCGTCGGTTTTCTCGTTCTCATCACCATCGGCGCGTCACTGGTGACCTACCTGTTCACCAAGAACCGGCGTTACGTGACTTTTGCGTGGCA